>NZ_PSRT01000009.1 GCF_004212635.1 Bradyrhizobium genosp. SA-3
CAAGCGCTTGCGGGAGAGGTTGAGCGAGCTCGGGGCAATCGATCGGATACGACAACTTCTTGTTCCTAGAGCGTGGAAGGATGAAAGCGGTCGATGCCGAGATCACTGACGCGGGTCTGGGTGCCGCCGTTGACGATCAGCTCCGCCATCACGGCGCCGGCGCCGGGGCCGAGCTGGAAGCCGTGCAGCGAGAAGCCGAACTGGTGATAGAGGCCCTGGTGACGCGAACTCGGGCCGAACACGGGGATATCGTCCTTCATCCTGGCCTCGATGCCGGCCCAGGCCCGCACGATCGTCGCGCTGCGCATCACCGGAAATAGCTCGAACACGGTGCGCGCGCTGACGGCCAGGCTCTTCCAGTCCAGCACCGTCTCGTTGCGGTCCTGATAGGGCGTTGCCAGATGGCCGCCGCCGATCAGCACGGTGCCGTTGGAGAACTGCTTGAAGGACAATTTGCGGCCGCGCAGGATCACGACGGGATCGATGAAGTGCGGCACGCGCGAGGTGATCATCAGCATCGGCGCCACGGTCTCGACCGGAACGGGCTCGCCGAGCGCGGCGGCAATCTTCCCGGCCCAGGCGCCCGCCGCGTTGACGAGCACCGGCGCAGCATAGGTGTCCGAGCCGACATCGACATGCCAGAGACCGTCATTCCGCCGGATGTTGCCGGCGGCCTCGCCTTCGCGCACCGTCGCGCCAAGCTGCTCGGCCTTGCGCCGGAACGCCGTCGTTGTCTGCGCCGGATTGGCTGCGCCGTCACGACGCGACACGACGCCGCCGGGACAGGTCTCGGCCACGGCCGGCACCAAGCGCCGCAGCTCGGCCGCATCGATCAGCTCTTCATGGGTGAAGCCGAGCGCGTTGAGCTCGGCCACGCGCGCGCGGCAGACCGCGAGCTCCTCCTCGTTCTCCGCAACCAGCACCTGGCCGTAGCTTTCAAAGCTGCAATCGTCGTCGACGAGCTCCGAGATCTTCTCCCAAATCCCCATCGAACGGATCGAGAGCGGGATTTCGGGGATGTGCCGCGCGAGCTGGCGCACGCCGCCGGCGTTGACGCCCGAGGCGTGCCGGCCGGCATAATCCTTCTCGATCAGCACCGGCTTCATGCCGGCAAGGCACAGATGCAGCGCGGTCGAGCATCCGTGGATGCCGCCGCCGACGACGATCGCATCCACGTTTTTGGTCATCCGCGCACCACCGCCTTGACGTCGGCCTCGCTCTTCGGGACGGCGGCGAGCTCGGCGAGCGTGATCGGCTTCACCGGCGCGCGCAGCCGGTAATAGCCGATCTCCTGCGGCGTCTTCCCGCGCGCCTGCGCCATCAGCTCGGTGACGGTGAGCCCGCAGAGCCGGCCTTGGCACGGACCCATGCCCGTGCGGCGATAGGCCTTGAGCTGGTTCGGCCCGGTCGCGCCGATCGCGACGGAGTCGAGAACGTCCTTTGCGGTGACCTCCTCGCAGCGGCAGACGATGGTGTCGCCTGTGGGAATGCGGAACTGTTGCGCGGGGCGGAACAGCCTATCGAGGAAGACGCGGCCACGCTCGGCCTTGGCAAGATCGGCACGAAGCGCCGCCATCGATGTGAGCTTCGCGGCAGCCGCTGGCGCCAGCGCTTCCACCGCCGCGCGCGCCGCGATGCGACCGCGCACCACGGCGGCATTCGCGCCGCCAATGCCGGCACCATCGCCGGCGATCGCGATGCCGGCGACCGACGAAGCCCCGTTCGCGTCGAGCACCGGCGACCAGCACAATTGAAGATCATCCCAGCGATGCTCGACGCCGGCCGACATGGCGAGATTGACGTTGGGCACGACGCCCTGGTGCAGCAGCAACAGATCCGCAGGAATGGTCTCGCGCTTGCCGCCGGCGACATAGCTCACGCTCGCGAGCTGACCGTCGCCGGACGCAGAGAGCTCCGTCACCCCTGATACGACCTGCACCTTCGCTTTCACTTCGCGCATCATCGACAGGCCCTTGGCGAAATAGGGCGAGGTCAGGAAGGCGAAGGCGTGCGGCAGCGCGGCGAAGTAATTGCCGCGCTCGGTGGTGTCGAGAATGCGGTCGATGCGACCGCCGAGGCGCAGGATCTGCGCGGCGAGCAGCCAGAGCAGTGGCCCCTGCCCCGCGATCACCGTGCGCCCGTCAGGCACCAGCGCCGACGATTTCAGCATCGTCTGCGCTGCGCCTGCGGTCATCACGCCCGGCAGCGTCCAGCCGGGAATCGGAAACGGCCGCTCCAGCGCGCCGGTCGCGAGGATCACACGCTGCGCCTTGACGAAGGCAGAGGCGCCGCCGATCGAGACCGCAATCTCGAGATTGCGGTCGAGGCTCCAGACCGTCGCGCGATGGATGACCTCGGCGCTGCTGGCGCGCAATGCCTGCACGAGATCGGCACCGGCCCAATAGTCGGCCCCGAGCTGATTGCGCTCTGTCACCGGCGTCGAAGCGATGGCGCGGAACACCTGGCCGCCGGGACCGGTGTTCTCGTCGAGCAGCAGCGTCGACAGGCCGGCTTCGGCAGATGTCGCAGCCGCGGCGAGGCCGGCGGGACCAGCACCGATCACCACGATGTCATAGGCTTCGCGCTTGGGAGCCACAGTCATTTTCCGATCTCCCGCTTGCCCTTCTGGATCTCGATTCTCATGCCGTCGGCGACAGGCACGAGACAGCCCTGGCGGTTGCCGACACCGTCGATGGTGACGAGGCAATCGAAGCACACGCCCATCATGCAATAGGGCAGACGCGGCGCGCCGCTGACCGCGGTCGATCTGCGCACGTCGCAGCCGGAGGCCAGCAGCGCCGCGGAGACGGTGTCGCCCTGACGTGCCGCGACGGCAACGCCGTCGACGAAAATCTGCACCGATGGACGCTTGTCCTGTTCGGATCGCTTAAACATGGATGCCTCTTGGCTCCTTAAGAACTTCTAGAGCGTGATGGAATCTGGTTCGGCTGCGCGAGGGTTCACCTCTCCCCAACGGGGAGAGGTCGGATTGCGCAGCAATCCGGGTGAGGGGCCGCAGCGCCCGGTGAGACTGTAACCCCTCACCCGGATCGCATCTTTCGATGCGATCCGACCTCTCCCTACGGGAGAGGTGATTTGAGCTCTGGGCCAGCATCGATTCAAATCGAGCCTCCTATTGTCTAATAACCGCTGTTGTTCGCAGCGCCGGCGCCGCCAAACCGACTGGCCGAGAACGCGCCGACCAGCTCGGGCTCGAGCGCGCCCTGCGCCACCATGCGCGCGATCTCGAAGGCGTGGTTGGAGGCGAGCGTCACGCCGGAATGACAGCAGGCGACGAAGGCGCCGGGATGCGTCTCCGACTGGTCGTAGATCGGAAAGCCGTCCTGCGGCATGACGCGGATGCCGGCCCAGCTTCTGACGACATTGAGCCGCGACAGATGCGGGAACATCCGCTGCGCGCGATCGGTCATCACGGCGCTGATGGAATGTTTCAGCGCGCGGTCATCGAGCTCGTCCTCCTTGCTGTCGCCGATCATCACCGTGCCCTCGTCGGTCTGGCGGATCGTGGTCAGCGGATGCGGCAGGAACGGCATGGTGCGCTCGGTCACCACGATCTGGCCGCGGGTCGGGCCCATCGGCGCGTAGAGCCCGACCATCGGCGCCAGCGTCTGGTTGGCATTGCCGGCGGCGAGCACGACCTTCGCGGCGCGCAGCTCGCCCTTCGGCGTGGTCAGGCGGAATTCGCCGCCGCTCTTGCTGATCGCCGAGACCGGCCGCTCCGGAAAATAGTCGATGCCGAACGCAATGAAGCCGGTGTGGAAGGCGCGGAACGTGCGCAGCGAATTGACGTGGCCGTCGAGCGGGCAATAGCTGCCGCCGGACACTTCCGGGCCGATCAGCGGCAGCGACTTCTTCACCTCGGATGCGGACAGCATCTCCATCTTGTAGTCGGCCGCGCCGACCTGGTTGTGCATGCGCTTGACCAGCTCGGTGCGCAAGCCGAATTCGTCCTCGCCGAGCGTGAGATGGAAGCCGCCGTTCTGCTGAAGCGAGACGTCGAGCCCGGTCTGCTGCTTCAGCTCCGACGCCAGTCGGCCCCACGCCTGCGACGCCTGCACGGTCCAGACCGTATAGGCGGGCATGCCGAGTCCCTTGCTCTGCACCCAGACCAGCGCAAAATTCGCGCGCGAGGCGCGCTTGGTGATGTCGCCTTCGTCGAGCACGGCCACGCGCTTGCCGAGCCGGCCGAGGCCCCAGGCAATGGCGGAGCCGAGCAATCCGCCGCCGACGACGGCGACGTCGTATTCAGACTTTTGTTTTGACGCGTTTTCTTTACGCGAACCGGCGTCCACTTCGCTCGAAAACGCTTTAGACATAGATTCTCCTATCGTCCCGTATCACCCTTGCCGGCGAGCACGCGGTCGAGCCCGTAGAAGCGGTCGAGCAGAACGAGGGCGGTCATGGTGATCGCGATCACGCAGGCCGAGACCGACGTCACCAGCGGATCGATGTTGTCCTGGATATAAAGGAACATGCGCACCGGCAACGTCTCGGTGCCAGGCGCCGCGAGGAAGACGGTCATGGTGAGATCGTCGAAGGACTGGATGAAGGCGAGCGCCCAGCCGCTGATGACGCCGGGCAGGATCAGCGGCAGCGTCACGCGACGGAACAGCGTCCAGCCGCCCGCGCCGAGCGAGACCGCCGCCATCTCGACCGAGAGATCCATCCCTGTCGCCGCCGCCAGCGTTAGCCGCAGCGCGAACGGAAACACGATGATGACATGCGCGATGATCAGCGCCGCAAAGCTGCCGCCAAGTCCGGCGGAGGTGAAGAAGCGCAGGAAGGCGATGCCGAGCACGACATGCGGGATCATCAGCGGCGACAGGAACAGCGCCGCCAGCGCATCGCGGCCGCGGAAACGGTAGCGCGCGATCGCCAGCGCCGCCGGCACTGCGAACAGCAGCGCCGCCAAGGACGACAGCGCTCCGAGGCCGAGGCTGACCCAGAAGGCATGGATGAATTCGGGGTAGTTCGCGATCGTCCTGAACCAGCGCAGCGAAAAACCGTTGGTCGGCAGCGACAGGAAGCCCTCGGGCGTAAACGCGACGAGGCAGACCACCAGGATCGGTGCCACCATGACGATGACGAAGAGGGTGTGGAAGATCAGCGCGAGCGGACCGTTGCGTCTCATCGGAACACCTCCGCATAGCGGCGCTCGATCAGCGCGTTGCTGCCGACGACGATCAGGACCAGCGCGACGAGAAGGAGCGTCGCGACCGCAGCCCCGAGCGGCCAGTTCAGCGTGTTGAGGAATTCGTCATAGGCGAGCGTCGCGGCGACCTTGAGCCGGCGGCCGCCGATGATCGCCGGCGTCGCAAAGGCGCTGGCCGAGAGCGAGAACACGATGATCGCGCCCGAGAGCACGCCCGGCATGATCTGGGGCATGATGATGCGGCGGATGATGGTCGCTGGGCTCGCGCCGAGCGACATCGCGGCATTCTCGATCTGCGGATCGAGCCGCTGCAGCGCGGCCCATACCGACAGCACCATGAATGGCATCATCACATGCGCGAGCGCGACGACCATTCCTGTTTCGGTGAACATGAAGGGAATGGGGGAACGAATCACACCGAGCGACATCAAGAGCTTGTTGACGAGGCCGTTGTTGCCGCCGAACAGCAGCGCCCAGCCGAGCGTGCGCGCCACCACGGAGATCAGCAGCGGGCCGAGGATGATCAGCAGGAAAAAGCTCTTCCAGCGTCCGCTCATGCGGTTGAGGATGTAGGCTTCAGGTGCGCCGAGCACGGCGGTGAGGAATGTGGTCAGGATCGCGATCCGAAACGTCCGCCAGAACATCTCGGCGTAATAGGGATCGGTCGCGATCTCGTGCCAATTCTTGAGGATGAAGACCGGCTCGATGCCTTTGTATTGGCCCCAATCGTGGAACGACAGCATCACGGTCATCGCCAGCGGGATCAGCAGCACGCCGACGAACAGCATCAGGGCGGGCGCCGTCAGCGCCCATGGCGCACGCGCGCTGCGTTCCTCGGCGGCCGCGCTCATGCGACGCCCCTCGCGCGCACGCTCATGTCCTCCAGCCGCCAGGCGAGATGAACGGCCTCGCCTTCGGTTGGCTGCGCCTTGCCGTCATTCTGGCGGATCACGATCGCAGGGCCGCATTCGCTGTCGCACTGGAACAGCCAGTGGTTGCCCTGGAAGATGCGGGTGACGATCTTCGCGCTGAGGCCGGCATCGCCAAAACCGATGCGCTCGGGGCGGATGCTGATGGTCACCGGGCCATTCAGGCCGGCCGGTGCCGGCGCACTCCAGGAGCCCGCTGTCAGCCGCGCCGGTGTGACGGTCCGATCGATCGTCGCCGCAAAGTCGTTGGTCTTGCCGAGGAACTGCGAGACGAAGGCCGAGGCCGGCTTCTCATAGGTCTCCTGCGGCGTGCCGATCTGCTCGATGCGGCCCTGGCTCATCACAACGATGCGGTCGGACAGCGACATCGCCTCGTTCTGGTCGTGGGTGACCAGGATCGTGGTGGTGCCGATGGTGCGCTGGATCTGGCGCAGCTCGATCTGCATCTCCTCGCGCAGTTTTGCGTCGAGATTGGACAGCGGCTCATCTAGCAGGAGCACGCTCGGCTTGATCACCAGCGCACGGGCCAACGCTACGCGCTGCTGCTGGCCGCCGGACATCCGGCGCGGGTGACGGTCCTCATAGCCGGCAAGGCCGACCATCGCGAGCGCGGCACGGACGCGCTCGGCTCGCTCATTGCGCGGCACCTTGCGCATATCGAGGCCGAACGCGACGTTCTCCGCCGCCGTCATGTGCGGAAACAGCGCGTAGCTCTGGAACACGATGCCGAGCCCGCGCTTGGCCGGATGGACCGCGGTCAGATCCTTGTCCTCCAAGCGGATTGCGCCGCGCGTGGGATCAAGGAAGCCCGCGATCATCTGCAACGTCGTGGTCTTGCCGCAGCCGGACGGGCCAAGGAAGGAGATGAACTCCCCCTTCCCCACCGACAGACTGAAGTCGTCGACCACAGTCTGCGCGCCGAACTGTTTTGCGACCCGATCGAGCTCGAGATAGGCCATGCGCTGTCTCCGCTGTGACGATCAGATCAGCGCTCGACCTCGCGGTTCCAGCGCTTGGTCCACTCCTCGCGCTTCTCGTTGATGACGGTCCAGTCCGGATTATAGAGCTTGGCCGCGCGCTCGCCGATCGGCGCCATCTTGCCGAGCTCCGGCGGGATCACCAGAGATTTCAGCACCGGGCCGTAGCCATAGTCCTTCAGCATCACCAGCTGGATCTTGGGATCGAGCAGCATCTTGACGAAGCTCGCGGCCAGCGGCGAAGCGTTGGGCTTGTTGATCGGACAGGCCGTCGTCAGCAGCGTCGCGGCGCCTTCCTTCGGATACACGAAGTCGACGGGGAAGCCGGTGTTGGCAAAGCTCTGCACCCGGCCGGTGCCCCACACCGCGATCACGGCCTGGCCGGACTGGAACAGCTCGGTCATCTTGCCGGGCGACGGCTCATAGGCGAGCACGTTCGGATTGATCTGCTCCTTGAAGATCTTGAAGCCGGAATCGACACTGGTCTCGCCGCCGCCATTCATCTTCGACAGCATCACCAGCGCTTCCAAGCCATAGGTGTTGTTGATCGGCGGGACCACGAGCTGTTTTGCGTATTTCGTATCTTTCAGGTCGTTCCAAGAGGTCGGCGGAGCCCAGCCTTTCTCTTTGAACACCTTGGTGTTGTACATCAGGCCGGTGGCGACGATGCCGATCGCGACCGCACGATCGTCCTTGAAGCGGGCGGTGTCGTAGAGATCGGCCGGCAGTCCCTCGAGCTTGCCGCAGAAGCCGAGCTGGATCGCCTGGTACATCGGGCCGTCGTCGACGATGGCGACGTCGATCTGTTGGTTGCCCTTCTGCGCCTGGAGTTTTGCCAGCGTGTCGGTGGAGTTGCCGGCGACGTACTCGACCTTGACGCCGTTTTCCTTTTCGAAACCGGGGATCACCTCATCGCGGATCGTCTTCTCGAACGAGCCGCCGTAGCCGGCGACGTAGAGCGTCTTTTGCTGGGCCGAAGCGGCCGACGGGGCGGCGATGAGCGCCGCGATGCTGAGCGCAGTCAGAAGGCGAAAAGTCTTCATGTGGACCGATCTCCATACCGGAATGAGGTGACGTGCCGACAAGTCTCCGGCCGAAGCGCCTTCCGCATTTCCTTCCGCGCAATCCCTCTCCGATCAGGGCTCCGGCCCCTGCTCGGCGGGTTTTGGCGCTATCTGGAGGTTTGAACCCCTCCAATCTGCCGAAAAAGCGGGCTGGCTCCAGCTCTGATGAAAAAGATCGCAGACGCATACTTCCATCGTCCAATGAATAATGGCACCCTCTGCATGCAAAAATGTTATGAATGGATTGCGGGATGGCGCGGATCAATTCGCGGCAGGTGGAGGCCTTCCGCGCGACGATGCTGACCGGCAGCGTCACCGAGGCGGCGAAGCTGATGGTGGTGACGCAGCCCGCCGTCAGCCGGTTGCTGCGCGACTTCCAGGCGCTGCTGAAGATGGAGCTGTTCGAGCGGCGCGGCACCGGTCTCGTGCCGACCGCGGCGGCGATGGCGCTCTACACGGAAGTCGAGCGCTCGTTCGTCGGCCTCGAACGCATCACCGCGGCCGCCGAAGAAATCCGAGGTCGCCGCACCGGCTCGCTGCGCATCGCCGCGCTGCCGGCATTGGCAAACGGCTATTTGCCGCGGCTCGCCGGACACTTCTTGAAGGAGCGGCCCAACCTCAACCTCGCCTTCTTCGGCGTGATCTCGCCGATCGTGGTCGACTGGGTGCTGAACAATCAATGCGACATCGGCTTTGCCGAGGTGCCGATCGCCCATTCCGGGCTGCCAAGCCTGCGGCTGCCGGCGCTGGCGCGAGTCGCGGTGCTGCCGACTGGGCACCATCTGGCGGAGAAAGAAGTGCTGCAGCCGCGCGATTTCGACGGCGAGACGTTCATCTCGCTGTCGGCGGGATCGTCGAGCCGGCACCTCGTCGACCAGGCCTTCCACCGCAGCGATGTCCGCCGCGTGCTCAGGGTCGAGACCACGCTGTCGGAGATCATGTGCGGCATGGTGTCGTCGGGACTTGGGGTGTCGATCTGCGATCCCTTCACCGCGCAGGAATTTGCCACGCGCGGTGTCGTCGTGCGCCGCTTCCTGCCGCGCATCGATTTCGAGTTCTCGGCCGTCTTCCCGGCGCAGCGCAGCCCCTCGCCGGTGGCGCTGGATCTGGTCGAGACCATGCGCAAGGCGCTCACCGAGCTCGAGGACAAGTCCGCACACGGCTTTGCGCCCGGCTGACTTGGATGCCTAGCGGGTCCTGCTGTATCTTCCCTATCTCCGCAGGGCAGCACATGGCACGCATCACCATCATCGAGACCGGGCTCGTTCCTCAAAAGCATCGCGAGCGCCACGGCTCGTTTCCGGACATGTTCGAGCGCATGATCCGCGCCGAGGACCCGACGGCTACGGTCGACATCGTCAGCATTCCGAATGGTGATGCGCTGCCCGATCCGCGCGACGTGGAGGCCGTGCTGATCACCGGCGCGGCGGCCGGGGTCTATGACGGGCTCGACTGGATCGCACCGCTGGAAGATTTCGTGCGCACGGCTTACGCCAACAAGACGCCGATGGTTGGCGTCTGCTTCGGCCATCAGCTGATCGCGCAGGCGCTCGGCGGCACCGTGCGCAAATCGGAGAAGGGCTGGGGCATCGGCCGTCACGTCTATCAGGTGCTGCCGGAGAACGGCGTGGTCGACGGCGAGGCGGTCGCGATCGCCGCCTCGCACCAGGACCAGGTGATCGAGCCGCCGAACGATGCGCTGACGATACTCTCGTCGGAATTTACCCCGCATGCCGGCCTGCTCTACGCCAACGGCACCACGTTGACCGTGCAGCCGCATCCGGAATTCGACGTGGAATTCGCGCAAGTCTGCTGCGATCTGCGCGACGGCAAGGCGCCGGATGATGTCGTGGCCACAGCGCGGGAGTCGCTGGCGCAGCCGATGGACAATGCAAAGCTCGGCGGCGCGATTACGAGGTTCTTGGCGCGGCGGTGATTCACCTCGCCCCGCTTGCGGGGAGAGGTCGGATTGCTTTGGCGCGCAATTGCGCGCCTGAGCAATCCGGGTGAGGGGGACTCTCCGCGAGTCCGTCTGCCATCGAATTTGCTGAAGCAGCCCCTCACCCCAACCCTCTCCCCGTAAGAACGGGGAGAGGGAGAGAAAGCACCTCAGAACGGATCGCTTCCCAGTCCCGCCACATCCGCCGGCCGCGGCCCCGGTGCCGGCCAGTGAAAACGCCGATCCTTCTCGGCAATCGCGATGTCGTTGATCGAGGCCTCTCGCCGCTTCATCAGGCCGTGCTCGTCGAACTCCCACTGCTCGTTGCCGTACGAGCGATACCACTGGCCGCCGGCATCGTGCCATTCGTACTGGAAGCGCACCGCGATGCGGTTGCCGTCGAAGGCCCAGAGATCCTTGATCAAGCGATAGTCCTGCTCCTTCTCCCATTTGCGGGTGAGGAAGGCGACGATGGCATCGCGGCCCTGAAAAACGTCCGAGCGATTACGCCAGCGGCTGTCTTCGGTATAGGCGAGCGCGACGCGCGCCGGATCGCGCGAATTCCAGGCGTCCTCGGCCATGCGCGCCTTTTGCGCAGCGGTCTCTCGGGTGAAGGGCGGAAGCGGCGGGCGCGACATGATGGCCTCATCGGTTGGTCGGGGGCCGCAATCTATCGCTGCAATTGGCGGAGTCGATAGGCCATTACAAATCAGGCGATCACTTATCGGGCGATCACGAAATCAGATCGGCCTTCATCAAAGTCCGGATCGATTTCGGAATCGGTTGCGCGCGGCCGCCGCTGATGAAGGCGACGCGCACCTCCGCTTTCACCAGCACATCCTCGCCGCGCCTCACCTCCTGCCCCAGCATGATGGAGGCGCCCTTCACCGCGATCGGCCAGGTCACGACGTCGAGCACGTCGTCCATCCGCGCGGGCTTCAAAAAGTCCAGATGCATCGAGCGCACCACGAAGGCGAAGCCGGCGCCCTCGGTCTCGGGCTGTTCGAACAGGGCCTGCTGCTCGGCGCCCATCAACCGCAGATGATTGGTGCGCCCGCGCTCCATGTAGCGCAGATAGTTGGCGTGATAGACGATGCCCGAAAACACTGACTTGTCGATATCGCAACAGAAGCCTAACTATTTGATTTCATTGGGGCGCTGCAAGGCCATAAAGTGAACAAGGGGCAGCTCAATCTATGCCCTTTCCATGGAAAGGCGGAGCGACTTCGGGATTCGCTGAGCCTTTCCGCCGGAGACAAACGCCACGCGGACCCGTGCCGTGACGAGGAGATCGTCCCCTCGCCTGCATTCCTGCAGCAAGACGATCGACGCCCCCCTCACCTCTTGCGGGACCGTGATGATGTCAAGCACGTCATCCAACGACGCCGGTTTTAGGAAATCGATTGTCATCGAACGAACAACGAATGCAAAGCCGGGCGCATCATCGTTCGCTTCTTGGAGCAGCGCTTGCTGATTGGTTCCGAGCAAACGCAAGTAATTCGTTCTGCCACGTTCCATGAAGCGCAGAAAATTCGCGTGATAAACAATCTGACCGGCATCGGTATCTTCAAAATAGACGCGGACTCGCATGTGGTGGCGTCCGTCGCAAATTTCGCCGTCAAGAGAGGCTGTCACGGTGCGGTTTCCCTTAAAGATTCCGGGAGCCGATTGTTTTGCACACACGTGCTTTTCTGAGCAAGCGCCAAGGATCTTGGGCTTGGCGCCTGCAGCCGGCAGCTCGGCACTGCGCCGGCATCAATACGTCGCCGAGTGCGGCTCTCACGCAGATCTCATCCGAACTCGACGCAAGGCGATTTGACCCGCAAGGACAAGCAAAAGACGTGTAGGGAAAGTTGGTAGCGGGGGTCCGTTTTGATAGCCCCCCGGAAAAGGCGGTACGGTTCGAGATCATCAGGGTAGCCGCCTGAGCCCACGCGAGCGTCGTAGCGCGTCTCTTGAGCGATCCGCCGCCGTGCCGGCGGCGGCTCCGCCGGCCTCCCGCGGCTAGTCCGTTCGGCGTGACGCGACCATCCCCAGCATTTACCCCGTCAAACTACGCGGTCCAAACCGAGTTTGGCGTTTCGCGCATAGGAGAAACCAAAGGCGATATTCGCCATGAATGCGGCAGAGAAGATACCGGCTCCCTGAACGACGTTAGTTCTTGCCGCAATGACCTCCTGTCCCAAGCTGTTGTATTCGGCCAAGAGGACGGTGATCTTGTCTTTTTCCTCCATTGATATCTCCTGCTAATTGCGATGCTTACTGCCAAGCAATCTCGAAAGTTCTAACACCACGCGCCTAGGTCCCCAAAGACAAAAGGCGCACGCTGCACGTGATCTGCGCGGCACGTCGCATTCGATACGATCGGCACCAGCGAGACCGATACGACGAAGCACAGCAGGAACGACGCCGTCATGGCTACTAGCGCATAGACGAGGGCGAGCAGGCTGAGGGCTGTTAGCTACTGGGAAAGCCATCGCGCCGGTGCTCGAACACCGCGGCTTCCCAAAAATCGACGACTTGATGGGTGAGCAATATACCCCAGCTGTCCGAGCTTTATTCCAGGGTCCACGGCGAAGAACAGGTTTCCAAGGCACATTCCCGGCTGAGTAGGGGGCAGCGCATGGAGCGCGAAACGATTATCTCAATCGTTGAGAACCTAGACAGCGCGCGACGTTGAGCGCCGGGATGAGAACCTTGTGCTGCATGCGGGCCGGCCTAGCGCGGTCCGAACTCGATGAGGATCGGCCCAGGATTGCGCCCGCTGCCGGAGATGGTTATTCGCGGATATGGCCTTTCAGGCTCGGTCAAAATGACGACGGCCGTAATCGCAGCTCCGATTAGTGTGAATATGCCGCAGGTCGCGCCGAAGGCCATAAAATGTCTGATGGCCTGCTCTGTTCTCGCGTCCCAGTCCACTCTCCTAGCAGCCCTCAGCCCGCGCTTGGCCGGTCGCGCCACTAGGTCAATGCTGAAGGCAGCAAGGAGCACCGACGCTCGTATCAGCCACCAACTCAAAACGCCAGCGATGGTCAGCGCCTGTACGGCCGCTTGTGCCCCGCGATGAGACTCCACATCATCCCCCAAGTATCGCGGGAGTTCCTCAATCCCCGGCAACTCCTAACATTTCAGCCATGACTGACGGCATCGTCGAGCGGGCATCCTGCGCGGTTTTTCTGCGCGACCGGGCTTGGACGTGGCCATTTGCGGGGTTGTTGAAGCAGCGGCGATGACCGCGCTTCGGCGCCGCTTCAGATCCGGGCAAAGGGCGACTACAACGCAGTTTCTGCATTGTTATATGCGTGCTCCAGCTTTCGTGTCAGCTTGAATACCTGTGCAACTACCCAGGTTGACGCTGCAAACCTGACCTTCAGAGCACAGCGTAACGTGATGTGCCGAGCTGTGCTCACCCGGCGATCGGACGCGAGCCGAAAATCTCCCCCCGGGGACGGTGGTTTTCGGGGACAACGGTCCTCGTCGGGCTTCTCGCCGCCTGCGGGCGCTTCCATCCTCTTGGCAGAGAGGTGGCGATGCTGTTGCGGCAAATAGCGCGAAGTGCGGCTCGATCGGAAAGCTCGCGCGAACGCATAAGGTACGAGGGAAGGACTCCCAGTGGCTCGGTGCTCTGGACCAAGCGCGAAGACGAAAATGTCCGCATGCTTTATCCGGACTACGCCGCGCTAAAGAAGGTGCTTCGACGGCGCACAAAGATGGCTATGTCTGTCGGGCCTCTAAGCTCGGAGTGTCGCAGAAGCGCCTGCAGTGGACCGCTGCCGACATCAGCCGATTGAGACGAATATACCCTAGCGGCACGGACGCAGATCTCGCTGCTGCCTTTCCGGCATTCACAAAGCGGCAGGTCCAAGCGGTCGCAAACCGTCTGAGGATTTCGAAGAAGAAGCGTTACAAGAGGACCGGCATTGCGATTATCGACGCAATACGGGATCGCGCGCTCGAGCTTAATCTAACGATGATAGATCTCGACGCCTTGGCAAAAAACGGCTGTTACTTCCAGAATTGCTGTCGCGAACTGCCGTACGTCAACGGCCCCTATGTGTACCGAGCAATTGTTGCACTTGGTAGCCAGTCACGATGATATGGTACTGACGTTGCCGATGGGATCGGCGGCGCCCTTCTCCGCTGGAACGGTGCCGGGGTCAGACACGGAAGCGAATCTCAGATGGCTTGGGGTGCTGCTCATCATCTCCGGCGGTTTTGGCTAAACTCAGCCGAACATAGCGATTCGCGAAGGGATGCAATTCATGATGGTTCAATCGTTTGGTGCTGGTGATCTAGTTCGATTTCAGGCGTACACGCAGCAAGCCGCGGAGGTCGACCACGTGATAGGCATGGTGGTCGCCACGCACCAGGACATCCCGCTCGTCGGGGAGTGGGTCGACATCGCCTTCGGCGAGGTGATCCGGCGCGGCGGTCGCCTCGAGATCGTCCGGCGAGCCTCGAAGGATGCGCACGGTGATCGGTACATCGAGGACCACGAGGCGGCCGATCGGGCACGCAATTGGCCGGCCTAAGAAATGCAACTCCCGCTTCAACCCCGCCTGATGGACTACCGCGGCGCCGATCCGAAGAAGCAGCGCAAGGTTGCTGAGCACAACGCGATGGCGCAACGCGTCGCCGACCACCTCAACACGCTCATAGCGAATGATCCGGCGCCAATGCAACAGTACCTCTGGCACGGGATCGCTCGCGATCTTGGATTGACCACCGATAAGGTCGAGTCTGCGGTGATGTATGGCGGCCACAATGGCATCACCATTGGCGTGACCGACGAAGGGCGCCGAGCGGTGGCCCGCTACAAAAAGTGACACATTCGCGCGTGTTTCGTCCTTGGTTCGAGCTCACTCTTATTTTCGCCGATTTCGGCGCACGACTCAACACGCGCGATGATTTTAGGCGTCTGTAATCGGGATTCCGCCGGCGACTCGCGGTGCGCGTGTGGTACGGCGCTCTGACAGTCTTACTTGAAGGAAATCGGCAATGGGCGTCTATTTGGTCACTTGGGATTTAAACAAACACAAGCCGAACTATGCGCAGGCGCGACAGAACCTGATCGATCACATGTCGCGCTACCCACATATTAAAGATGAGGGTCTCGACTCGGTATGGTTCATCCAGTCCGCCTCCACAGCCGACACCCTGGATTCTGACATCCGGCGATACATGGATAACAACGACAGGCTGATGGTCACGAAACTGGTGAATGGTCAGCATCAAGGCTGGTTGTCCCAAAAGGTCTGGGACTGGATCAAGGCCCGCATCTAACTGAAGGGCATACGCTGGTTACCGTTCATTCTACTTTTGCGATTTGAAGGATTAATATGACCGATTCTGATTTCGACGATGCCCCGCAGTGGTATTGGGCAGCGGACAGCGGGCATGGATTAGACATCGAGGCCTTCGAACGGGCGGATGATCGGTTTGTGATCGCAAGTGGTCAGCGAGAGCTATGGGCGCGCGTTCGTCGTGAGGTCGATCCGCGTAGCAACTGCGCCTGGGGTGCTTTCGGGTCTCCTGATGGCAAGGCGACCCTCGCCGACTGCATGAGGGTGTTCCTGCAAGCCCGTGAAGTCTACGGCGTTTCCTTCAACAGACTTGTGCTGGAGTTCGCGCGCGTGCCTGCTTTCGCGAAGTTCATAAAGGACAATCCGTCCGACTTGGGAAACTCAATTTCCAATCCGATAGGTAAGGGCCCGCTCCCACGATCAGCTTACGACAACAACATCGAGCGTCAGCTTGGTCAACGTATCGCTGACACATTGGACTTGGAGGAGGATTGGTGGGTCTGAAATGGCCCCCACGCCCAGGAGGCGCAAGCACGAAAATGAGTTCATGGGACGGACTTAGCCCCGGCCAATTCCTGGCGCGGGTCGCTTTTTCACTCGCTGCTACGGCCGCAGTCGTCGCCGTGACTTTCTTCGCAATCCGCTACATGGCGGGCTTTCATCGATGATCACAGCAGGCGCGGTGCTCGAGCATCGCTCTGCCGCCGCAAACGGATAATCGTTGCAACAAAAACCGCGAAAGGAGCCGACAAGGCGCCGAATTTCGGCGCCAATCCGAGATTTGTTGCATTAATCGATTTTCATTGAGCGCTACAATTTCAGCGCTGAACGAGGTGCCTCACGAAGGAAATTTCGGCGGTCTGGAAGGCAACGGAATAATTGGCCGCATCTAGTTTGGCTATTGCTGCACAGGAGCAGAACATGGCTAAGCATTTGTATCGTCTCCGCATGGGGCCGTATGTCGGGAACCTATTTCGGCGCAGCAAGCATGATTTACAGCAGAGGCTCTGGCTGCAATATAACCTGATGCGGCTTGGGTGCGACCTGGCGCAATCCAGCCCAGCCCCGAGTAAGGGAAATCACTACTGCGATTTAAGCCGCTCACCAAGTCGACTTCAACTAGCAGCCAGCCTGCCTAGAGTCCGCAGCTCTGGCTCTGCGGGTCTTCATTGAAGACGATTTTGAGCGGCGCGACCGTGGCCCACCTCAACCGCTGTCCATGGAGAGTATAGCGATGGCGAATGAACAAGATGTCCGTACCTAGGAGGGGAGATGTGGGGAAATTGCGCGAAGCTTTGATTGTTTTTGTCGGCGGGTCGGCCTTGGCTTTCTCCCTTGCCCGGATCTTGCGAAATGCTTCAATCACCTGAATGCCACTGGCCCAGTTTCCAGCTCGGGGATCACGCGCGGTCCGCGCTGCCAAACGCGGACCGTCAAAATTTTGTTCGCGCCTTAGTTGACTTCTGGAGCGTGATGTCTTCACACTGGCCCACAACTTAAGGTCATTTTCCGCATTTTATTACTAAGCCAGAGGGCTTGCCTGGACGCTGGTAGATCGCGTCGAACGAACTCACACTGAAAATCAGGGACCGGCGGACAAAAATGTCCGGAGCTGGAGGGTTGAGTTATGCGCATAAGAGCAGCATCGAGGTCGCGAAAGCTTCAGGTGGCGGCGTTCGCCGGGACCCGCGCGATCCTTATTGCTTTGAATATGTCCGACAGCGACCGCAAGGGCTTGCTGGGCTTTGCCTTCAAGCGGTCAGTCGGCAATGCGCCCGGTGAATGGCTGACGGGGATGAAGACCTTCCCGAGCCTGGCTCCAAAGGAGCCGACCGGTCATGCCATGCATTTTTCGACCGATGAGAGCCCTGTGCAGAGCTTCCTCTGGTCGGACTACGAGGCCCAACCGGGAACGAAGTACAATTTCGAAGTTTCGGCGATGTATGGCAAGCCGGGTGCGCTTGAACCCCGCGAGACAGTCACCTTCGAGGTTCAGACCGAGGCTGCCGATGATGGGCAGCATGGGGATCTGGTTCAATCGCGGCGCGATCGCCAGCCAGGCGTTTGCCGATCAATTCGGCAACAAGTCCCTCACCGATGACGACTACAACGATCCAGCCAACAAGGAGGTGGCATGGCTGTCGCGCGGTCTTCTCGAGGCTTGTCTTGACTACATCCGGAAAACACCGGCTGGTGACGGTTTGCGGGTCTGCGCCTACGAGTTCACCTACCAGCGCGTCCACGAAGAGTTGATCGAGGCCCTCAAGCGCGGAGTTGATGTCCAGATCATCTATCACGCGACCAGCGCAAACAAAAAAGCGATCAAGACATCGGGGCTTTCGGCGAAGAAAGGCAGCAAGCAGATCCTGTTCGAGCGGACCCGGCCGAAGACGCCGCACAACAAGTTCATCGTGCGGCTGGAGAAGAACAAAACGCCTGTTGCGGTCTGGACGGGCTCGACGAATTTCACGCCGTCCGGGTTTCTCGGCCAGACCAATGTCGGGCATCTCGTGACCGACAAGACCGTCGCAGCAACGTACCTGAAGCTTTGGACCGAGTTATCGATGAACCCCGAGTCAAAGGAGCAGCATGCGAATTCCTTTGGACTCTCGCCAAACCCGAAGAACGTCATCGACAAGGGAACGACACTCGTTTTTTCGCCGCGTCCCAGCGACCGCATGCTTAACTGGTACGGGGCTCGCGCCGGCGATGCAGTAACTAGCGCTATGTTTACGGGTGCCTTCACGGTCGATCCCAACATTCTGGGGCCGCTGGCAAAGCAGGCACCCGCCATGCGATTCATCCTCATCGAGCGCCCTCCGACCCACGAAGTTATCCAGGCGCAGGCCAACAATCCGGCCGATCTGATGTTTTCGTATGGTGCCATTCTCGGCAAGATGCAGTTGCAGCAGGCCGACGGCCATGATGAGGACGGGAAGAAGACCAAGAAATGGGTGCCGATCCCCCACTTCAAGATCGAAGAGTGGTTCCTGGGCGAGGAATTGGAGCGCAGGAATGGTCAGGGCTTCGTCTTCTTCATCCACACGAAGTTCTTGCTGGTCGACCCGTTATCGAATGATCCGCTCGTCTTTACCGGCTCGGCAAATTTCTCCGGCGAATCCCTCAAATCCAACGACGAGAACATGCTGCTGATCCGGGGTAATACGCGGGTGGCCGACATTTACCTCACGGAGTTCGACCGGATTTTCCGGCACTTCTACTCGCGCGACGCCGCCAACAATATCGCCAAGCATGGCGGCCAAACGAAGTTTGGCCTGCTCGATGATACCGACGGCTGGGCGCACGACTATTTCGACAAGACGAACGCGAAAAACCACCGTCGTGAGATGTTCTTTGCCGATCCCAGCAAGTCCTGGCAGGCGGCTGCCGCCAAGGACGCCGACGTCTTCGTTGGTGAAGGTGTCCACGGTGGTAAGGGCAAAAAGGCCGCAAATGGCGCCGCAGTTCCAGTTGCTCGGGCAGCCGCCAGAAAGAAGACTGCGGAAAAAAAGAAGGGCCTCAAGGCCGGCAAGAAAGCCGCCGCGACGAAAAAGGCAAAGAAGAAGGCCAAGAAGGCCGCCCCGAAGGCCAAGGCGACGAAGACGAAGATGCGAGCGGCCCGCAAGCGTTGACAAGTGAGGACCAAGCCATGCGCGTATTTGCCATTCTGTTCATCGGAATGATCGCGTTAACGGACAGGGCCTTCGCGTGGGGAGACGAAGGACATCAGATCGTTTGCGAGATCGCTTACCGGCTGGCGACGGTTGATACCCGGGCCGCCATTCGCAAGCTGGTGCGTAACGATCAGGAATATGACACATTCAGCGAGGCATGCATTTATCCGGATCATCCGCACAGGCGTGCTCCCGAGCATTTCGTCAACCTGCCGCGCACGGCGCATGAGCTGCCGCCCGAAGGCTGCCCGGGAGAGAACCCATGCGTCCTGAGCGCAATCGAGAATGACTCAACGATACTCGGCTCCAAAGGCAAGCCGGCGGACCGGCTGATCGCCCTCAAATTCCTCGGGCACTGGGTTGGCGACATTCATCAGCCGCTCCACGTATCCTTCGCGGACGACAAGGGCGGCAACGGCATTGACGTAAGTGGCCTGTGTTCTGGGGTGCTGCACGCAACCTGGGACACCTGTCTGGTTATGAAGGCCGTCGGCAAGGATGTTGACGCTGCCGCGTCCGATCTTATCGACACGCTCACCCCCGCCATGAAGGGGAATGGGTCCAATCCGAGCCCCGCGACTGGGCCAATGAATCCTTCGCCATCACCGAAGCCGTCCAGACGCATTACTGCGCCATGCAAGGGGGGGCATGCTCGAAAATCGAGGGCGCGCAGGTCGAGATTGATGAGGCCTATATCGCGGCCAACACACCCATCGTGCGAGAGCGCCTCTTGAAGGCCGGCGTGAGGCTCGCTCATCTTCTTGACAAGCTTTTTGCCGACTAGGCAACGATGGTGCACGCTGAAGGGTGATCAGCTTGTTTGCGGCCAGTACGTATGGCGCTAGAGAACGTCGACTTGAAGGCCTTGGGTAGTGTAAACGGCTGCGAGCATATGCGCTCGGATTACGTCTTCGGACGCGCGCGTATGACTTGATACCAAATGTACGATGCTCCAAGCCGTAGCCACGCGACCGGCGTTTGAAACATTGAACTAGGCGATAGTTCTTGGTGGCAAGCTGGCTGTCGGTGTTCTCGAAACGGTTCTGGAGTGAGTTGCCAAAGCTGGGCTTGAACCTGTTCGAAATTACTGTGGCTAGCGCGGCTGAAAGCTACTGAGCTGGGTCGACTCGTTGCCGAGAGGACTTGAGCTTGATCCAACTGCTGTGCTGCGCCTGCGGGATGCCCATGGCGGTCCTGCACCCCGTAGCCATTCAAAATTGCCTCGGAATCACTCCCTCGCTTGAGACGAATCGCTCCAGCGATTCCCGTTTCAACCCACGGACGCTTCATCGATCGTGAACCGGGCGTCTCCCATGTCGCCCGGATTGTTCGCAGATCGCTCGAAGAAGCGGAGGAAGAGTGTCTGCGGCGTGCCCCCGAAATCGACATCGCTGAGCCGCCACTCGAAATTCCGGCTGGCGATGATCGTTCCTGCGCCGTCGGCCTCGCGCATGATATCGCGCACGGCGAGCTCCGCGGAACTCTGGTCGTCAGGACCAGTCATCAGTCCGATGCGCGGATAATTCTCGGCGAGCGGCTTCACCCCGGCAATCGCTGCGCCTAACCGCAGCGGCCGATGCTCCACCGGCTTCTCGGTCAGCGACATCTGCGAAATCGCGGTGCGACGCTGGCAATCAGCCGTCCCCACCAGAAGAGGCGGCTGCGGTTTGCCCGGCTCGAGAGGCGGCAACTTGTCAGGTCCCGGTGCCGATGGTTCGAGCGCCGGCATCCATGGTGAAGTCGGCGCCCGTTGCAACGCAAGCGGCAGCGTTCCAGCATTGCTGGTCACGAAGCTGAAGGTCTTGAAGCTGCGGCCGCAGGCGATGCGGGGAACTCGCGCGAAGTCATTGACCGCGAGCGGGGCATGCGGATCGTGCCGGTAGAACGGGCGTTGCATCTCGACGCTTGGCTGGGCGTCGTTGTCGGCGATGTGGGCTTCGAGCGCCCGGTCTGCAAACGGGAAGCCTGGTACTCGATCAACATGGGACTGCGGCCATCGCTTGCCGCCGGCAACATCGGAGGATCGCACCCAGCACCTCGGTGCCCGGCTTGTCGATGTCGCCGGTCCAGCCAAGATCGGCGAGATTTGCGTAGGCCCATTGGTCAGGTGGGGAGGTTCCCGTATCGGAGCGCTGGATGGCCACGGCAATGCCGTTGAGATGCTTCCCGAAGTTGTCGATCCGGCTACCGTCGATGGTTGCAGCGATCTGAATCGGAATCGGATAGGGCGCGCTGTCGGAATGAAGCGGGCGTTCGGATCGTTGTATGCGTACAGCGGCTGGATGGCGTTCCAAAATGCTCTTCGCAATTGCAGCCGCAATGGAAACTGCGTGACGACAGGCAGTCCGGCGATTTCGGGCCGCAGCACGGTTGTTCCGAAGCCAGGAATCGGTTTCGGCTTCTCAAAGAAGCGAGCCTCGTAGAACGAACTGGTTCGCAGCAGTTTGAGCAGATAGCCGAGGAGCCTTCTCGGCTTTTTCTTGGGCGGGTTGGCTTCCACGTAGGTCAACAGATCGTGGACGAATGTATGTCCGACCGCGCGTCGCATTGCTTCGGCGCCATTGAAGTTGCCCTTGAGCACGGTTCGATAGTCGGCCCAGGCCATATCGATGGCAAGCTGTACCGGTGGCATATACTTTGTCTTGTCTGCTGCGTTCATGCCTGTTGTGATGGCGTCTGCGAGCAGGGCAGGAAAACGTTTGTTGGCGGGAGGTGACGAACCGTCGGCCATCGTTTCGACGGTCTCGATCAGACGCATGATCGCGGCTTCCGTGCCGGCTTCATCGTGCAGCGTCTGCTCGAGCTCCATCAGCTTGCGCGAGATGACAGGTCCCGACTTGCCGACCAGCGAGTTCAGGTAGGTGGCATGTTGTTGACTGACGCTTCGTTCCCATCGGAAAGGCCTCGAGCAGTGCGGTGACGAGCCCGGACTCGTCGAGCGTCTCAGGCGGCGCAGACAGGCCGTAGACGTGGCGCAGGGCCCCGATGAATGGCGCCTCCACGATGCTTGTCGCCATCAAGGGGCTGTTCCTGAGCACGTCTCGGAATGCGCCGGTGAGACGCGAAGCCTTCATGAGGTCGGGCTCGACCGGCAGCCTCGCATTGATAAGCTGCGTCTCGATCCGTGTCGCCAGAGCAGTCACGAACGGCGCAACGAGCTCGCCTTCGCCGACCGTGTCGCCGCTGGAGATGGCGGGCTTCAGGAACGCGATGATGAGATTGTCGAGCGCCGAAACCAACCGCGCGACCACGTACCATTGCGTCGCCGTTTCAACCCATGGATACTGGTCAGGCTGCGCTCCCGAGTTGAGCTTACGGATGCCAAACGCATCCTCGAACGCTTTGAGCTCGTCGTCGCTGGTGCCGTGCGGGAGCAGCCCGAAATTGGCCGTCATCAAGGATGCAGCGCGTTCCTCCAGCCATGCGAGCAGGCGGCGGATATTCTCGGCATCGGGTCGACCTGGAAGTAGCCGTCCTTATTCACCTCGGACGGCTGGAACGGAATCGTGGTGAGTCCGGCGCCGATCCAGTTGGTTCGGCAGACCGCATAGCCGAAGTCGCCAAGCGGATCGTTGGAATAGTCCGGCGCGACCTCATCGTCGGGAGGACGAGGCGGCTGCGGAGGAGGATCGGGGAGTGGTGGAAAGAACGCGGCGAACACTGGTTTGACGATATCGCAACAGAACGCTGACCCTTTGATTTCATTAGGGCGCTGGATAGCGTGAATAAAAAGGAGAGCTTACCTATGCCCTTCGACGGCGAGCCGCAGCGACTTGGGGATGCGTCGAGCCTTTCCGCCCGAGATAAACGCCACGCGTGCACGCGCCGTGACTAGGAGATCGTCACCTCGCCTGCATTCCTGCAGCAAAGCAATTGACGCGCCCCTTACCTCTTGCGGGATCGTGATCACGTCAAGCAGGTCGTCCAGGACCGCCGGCTTTAGAAAATCGATTGTCATCGAACGGACAACGAAGGAAAAGCCGGGCGCATCGTTCCCCGTTGCTTCGAGCAGCGCTTGCTGATTGGTTCCGAGCAGGCGCAAGTAATTCGTTCTGCCGCGTTCCATGAAGCGCAAAAAATTCGCGTGATAAACAATCTGGCCAGCGTCAGTATCTTCGAAATATATGCGGACCTGCAAATGATGGTTGCCGTCGCGAATTTCGCCATCAAGAGAGGCTGTCACAGTGGGTTTCCCTTTGGGCTTCTGGGACCAATTGTCTTGCACAGAGGCGCTTTCTTCGGCAAGCGCTAATCGTGAGCTTGGCTCCTGCAGCGCGGCGGGATTCGGATCGGCAGAGGTCATCGAGCCCGGAGCGAGCCACACCTCTGCGGCGGGGCTCTCACCAACTTGGTTCTCCACTGGTTGTACGAGCGCTTCCCGCTCCTGCCAACTATGCTTCCCGAAGCCGCGCAGGCAGTCTTCGATCTGGTCTCCACCAATCGTGGTGACTTGATGGACCTCGCCGCCATCAGGCACGTCAGCAAGTGCGGGTTTCGAGGCTGAAGGGCTGACCGTCAAAAACACGGGCAACTTCGTCATCCTCGATTGGCTTTGACGATCTCAGCGCGCTCGGAGGCTGATTGGGTGGTCGGCCCCTACGGCATCAGTGTGCCGGAATGAGGTTGTTGCAAAATCTCAGACAAAGAAGAAGCCGTCCGTGTGAGATCCACATTGGCATGGGTATGTCGAACACGCTTCAATAGCGGGCGATGGATGTTTCGGCAAACCGTCCGCATTATGGACCATCGTCACTTGTTGGTCCACAGCAGACCATCGCACCATATGTGTTCGACGCGTCCCCACTGGCAGCAGCGCGGCGCACGCCGCCGCCTCCCGCGCGTTTAGGCCGGCGCACGCTAACTTTCCCCCGCAGCGTCGCTGCGGTAACGGATGGTCGAGGTCTGGTAGTACTGCGCGCGGATGGCCGCCATCGCCTCGATCAACGGTCCCCACGGCGCGGGAAAGCGTTCTTCCGCCATCACCCGGTGCAGCATGCGCGTATGGCCGGCCAGCTCGTCATTGAGGAACTCCACCACAGGCATAGCCGGATAGCGCTGCAGCAGCAGGATCGCCGCGTTGTCGGCCTCGCCGGCCGACCTGTCCTTGTCGCGTCCATGCAGATCGTTCTGCAGGCGCCCTATCGCGGAGATGAGCCGCAGGACCTGGCGAAACGCCGGACGCGCGCGCAAGGTCGCCATGTCCAGCCCCCACAGCAACGACAGGCAACAGAACACGTTCGCGTAGGCGATCGAATTGATGCCGTTGTGCAGGTACTCGGCGTAGGACCAGCGTTCCGCCCCTGCCGCCTGCGCCTGTCGGGCGCGCAGCGCCGCGCAGTAGCACCGGGTATCGTCGAGAAGCTGAGCATAGTCGCGACGATCGTAGGCAAGCGCGGCCAGCGAAGCGCGCAGCACAGCGCAGCCCTCGAATCCGGGGAGCGCGCACGGCTCGCCCTGCCCCAGCGCCTGCTCCACCGCGGCGAGCTGCTCCGGCGCGATCAGGCCAAGGTCGTTGCAATCGTCGAGCCAGAACAGCAGCGCCAGTTCGCGATAGAACGCCACGATCAGCGTTTCGTCCTGCGGATCGCGGCCGGTGCAGGCGCTGGTGTCGCGCAGGCTCGGGTGTATGCGCTGCAGGATGTACTGGCCGCCCCTGACCGCTTCCGCGGCATGCTCGTCGGCGAACCCGGTCAGGGAATACCCCCACTCCAGCACCTGCTGCAGCGCGCGTTCGGTCTGGATCATGGCGCCGCTCCTGCTCCCTCGGCCAGGACATGCCGCCCCCAACGAAGCGCCAGCCATAACCCGGCGAGTTCGGCCACGCGCACGACCCGGGTGGGGCAATACAGTTCCTTGCCGATCCACAGCGGCGTCTGCGGCAATGCATGCGCCGCATGGCGGGCGAGCATCCACCCCAGCGCACGCGCGACCGCATGCGCGATGCGCCGGCGCCCTGTCGGTTCTTCGCTGCCGTCCATCACGCGCAACGCGAACAGCGCATAGGCGGTTTCCTCGAATGTGGACGCGCGACCGGCGCCCCAGCCGCCGTCGTCGCGCTGCGCCTGCAGCAGCGCCGCCAGCGCGCGCTCGTCGCGCCACTGGGGCTTGCCTTGCGCCAGCGCAGCGACCGCATGCGCGGTGGGATACAGCCACGAAACGTGCCATTTTTCGTTGTCCCATAGACCGTGCGGGTTGCGATTGGCCTCGACGTACGCGCTGGTGCCCGCGGCGGGCTTTCCCAACAGTCGCAACGCATGCAGGGCATGGATGTTGGTCGACACCGATGCATTGCGCTCGTCGGGAAAGGTGACGAACAGCTCGCCGATTTCGAAATGCCGCAACGCATCGACCGCCGGGTCGCGGCCTGCAAGGTGCAGGACGCACAACGCAACGGCGGTGTCGTCCGCATCAGCCGCGAAGTGCAAGGCCGGGCCCAGACCGCGCACGCCCAGGCGGGCGTCGAGCTGCGCGACGATCACACGGACCGCCTCGGCGAGCGCGGGATGCGCGAACAGCCCGGCCAGATGCAGGGTGTACAGCGACCAGCATGGCTCGAACACATTGATCGGCCAGACGTTGGGAACGACACCTTCGATGCCGCTGCGCGTCGCCCGCGATGCCGCCTGCAGATACGCGTCGGCGCGCCCGACCTGCGGCGTGCTCCCCTGTGTCACGGAGTGAGCACGCCACGCGGCGGTGGCCGCCGGACTGATGCCGATGCTGCCGTCCTCATCCGGGCATGCGGTGCTCGGCAACGTCCCCCAGGCTTCCCAGGAGTGCAGCAACGGATGGCCGCTCGGCAATGTCGCCACCGCCCCCAGCTTGACCAGGCGCGCTTGCCGCAACGGCAACAGCGCCGGGTGGCGCGGAAACGCTGCGCCACCCAGCAAGGATGCGGCCTCACCGCAAAACTGCGGCAGGATCAGCTCCGCGCCGATCGGCGCGTCTTCCGGCACCGCATGCGCGTAGGGATCGGGTTGGCGCTGGAGGAACCGCCTTGCAGCCTGCACCGCGTCGGCAGCACCGGGAAGAGGATCGGCACGCTGCAATGCCAGTAACGCCGCCCACGTGGGCGCATGGCGGAACAGCGGGAAGTCCGCGCTTCCCCATCCGCCGTCGGCCTGTTGCTGCGCGATGAGCCAGGCGTATGCGTCCTGCCGACCGGTGACGTTGCCGTGGAAGCGCAGCGCTCGCGCCGTGTCGTAGACGGACGGACCGACGCTGCCGCCATCGCTCATTTCGCTCAGCAGGCGGCGCAATTCGGAAAGGATCTGTTCGGACAGCGCGTTCACGCGGGATGTTCCTTTTGCAGACGGTTGAAGAGAAACCGGGATTGGGCAGACGCCGCGCATGTCGCCGCAGGCCCGTCGCATAGGCAGCGCCGGACGGCCGCCCTGCTCCGGCGCGGCGACGCCCCCCGATGCTGGCGCCGGTCCGCCGCATAGCCTTGGGCGCAGCGCGCAGCGTGCGCCGCGGCGGGTTACCGCTGCGATCGGCGCTGCGGACTCGGACACAGTGCAGCATGCACCTCTGCCGCCGGCCGATCGCAGCGGCACAGGGGCGACTCCATGCGGACGGGCGCGCTCATGCGCATGGCGCGTGCTTGAACAGATACGCGTTGGCCCGCTGTAGGAGTTGCGCCAACCGTTCCGCACGCGGCCCCAGCGGCGCGATGGCCTCCCCGGCATCGCGCAACAGATCCAGCGCGAACTGGTGTGCTGCCTGCAGTCCCATGATCGACGCGCAGGTCGGCTTCTGTGCCGCAGCGTCCTTGCCGGGGGTCTTGCCCAGCGTCGCGGTATCCGCTGTCACGTCGAGAATGTCGTCGATCACCTGCAACGCCAGGCCGAAACAGGCGCTGTAGTGGTCGAGCGCACAGTACAGCGCAGCGTGCGCGACATCCTCCGCGACAGCGCATAGCGCGCCCATGCGAACGGACGCGCGCACTAGCGCTCCGCTCTTCATCCGGTGCATCGCCACGATCCTGTCCAGCTCGACGTGCTTTCCAACCAGCGACAGATCCATGGCCTGCCCGCCTGCGGCCCCCTCGGCGGACACCGCCTGCGCCAGTTCGCGCACGAGCGCGATACGGTTGTCGCCCGGCGCATCCAGGCTCGCCAGGGTCAGGAAGGCGTGCGCCTGCAGCGCATCGCCCACCAGGATCGCAGTAGCTTCGCCGAACTTGACGTGCACGGTCGGAAGGCCGCGGCGAAGCACGTCGTCGTCCATCGCGGGCAGATCGTCGTGGACCAGGGTACAGGCGTGCATCATCTCGATGGCGGCGCCGACGTCGTCGAGCATGTGCGCCGGCGTGTCGGCCAGTGCGCCGGCAGCCAGACAGAGCAAGGCGCGGGTGCGCTTCCCGCCATGCAGGGTGGCGTAGCGCATCGCCGCCATCAGCTCGGTCTCACCGTCACGTTCGGCGCAGAGAAGACGCGCCAGCACCTGTTCGACCCGCTTTGCGCCGTCCTGCATCCAGATCTCGGGCAGCAGCCCGCTGGATGCGTCGCGCGCCTGCGCGCCCAATCCGCCGAGCGCGGAATCACCAGTTCTGTCGTCCTGTAGCGTGGAACCGGTCTGCATGCTGTTCATGTCCTTGTCCCCGACAGGGCGCCGCGGTGTTGTCGGCGTCGCACCGTGCGCGCCGAGTGCAGCAATGCCGCGCGTCGCCGGCGCCGCTGCCTCGCCACAGGGGCATGCGATGCCAGCTCATGAGAATCCGATGCGGATAGTCATGGACGGATGTGCGGTCGGGTAATAGCGCCGGCCTTTTTCGACGCCGCTCAGCAAGCGCGGCCGCGCCCCGGCCTCGTGCATGGTCAGCGCCAAGGCGATGCAGAACTGCACCAGTTCCAGCCATGCCAGGTGGTAGCCGATGCAGACGTGTGGGCCGGTACCGAACTGCAGCATGTCCACCGGCCGGATCGGCTCGGTGCGTTGCAACCACCGCGCCAAGCGAAACTGATCAGGCGCCTCGTGTAGCAGCGCCGAGGTCGAGAAATGCAGCAGCGGGATGCACAGATCGGTGCCCGCGGGAATGCGCCGTTGGCCGAGTCGCAATTCACGCAGTGCGCGACGCACCAGGAGCGGCGTCGCCGGATGCATGCGCAGCGTCTCGCGGAACAGCGCCTCGGCGACCGGACACTGCGCCAGGTCCGCATGCTGGGTCGGCACCGCGCCCACGCGTTGCGCCTCCTCGACCAGGGCGTCCCACAGCCCAGGCTGCCGCGCCAGCTCGATCACCATCCAGGCCATCGTCGAGGCGGTGGTGTCGTGACCACCAAGCAGCAGCAAGCGGATATTGGCGACCAGGACCTCGTCGGCGAGCGCATCGTCGCTGCGATCGAAGGCGCTCACCATGTCGTTGATCAACCCGGTGCGCGCGGCATGTTCGCGCGCGTCGCGGACGAACTCGCGCAACCGCGCATCGATCCAGTCGCGGGCGGCGCGGCCGCGCCGCAAGGGCAGTCCGGGCAGGTCGACGGGGGGCGCGACGATCAACTGCAGCAGTTGCCGGTACTTGCGACGCCATTCCGGTAGGTCCTGCGCGGGGATTCCCATGAGGCTGAAGATGAGCTTGAGCATCAGATCGCCGGTTTCGCGCAGGATCGTTACGTCGCCGCGGTCGCGCCACCTCTGCACCCGCGCCCAGATGACGGGCGCGAACAGCTCGCCGATGCCGGCCTGGGTCAGCCCCATGGGCAGAAACGCCGTCTGGATCGCATCGCGCGCCTGACGGTGCGCGCCTCCGTCCTGGGCGACCAACGTTCCGCCAAACAATTCGGGCGCGATCTCTTCGATCAGTGCCGAGGACACGTCCTTGTGCCGGAGCAGTGCGAACGCGTCCGGATCCACGCAGGTCATCAGGTGTCCGGCAGGGCCGAAATCCAGCCAGAAGTGGCTGCCCAGCGTCCGTTCCGCGCGCCGCAGCAGGCGCGGCAGGTCGCAGACGATGGCGGGAAGATGCCCGACCAAGGGGAAAGCGCCGGGCACGACCGGGATGTCGTGCCGCAGCCGATGCCGACGGTTCAGCGGGTTGAGCAGCATGTCCATCAGCAGCGCGGCGACGCGGCCGCTTCGGCGGCCTCGCCGGAAGGCCGCGCGGCGCGGCGGTTGCCACCGTCGGCATACGTCGGCACATGCGCCAGCATGCCGCCGTCGATGCACACGACCTGGCCGGTGATGAACGCAGCATCGTCGGAGAGCAGGAACGCCACCAGCGCGGCCACGTCCTCGGGGCGGCCGACGCGCGGCAGGAGCTGGTGCCGGCGCAGATGCCGTTGCACGCACTCGTCCAGCTTGGCGAGGAGACGCTCGGTCATGATGAGACCCGGCGCAACCGCGTTGCAGCGGATCTGCGCATGACCGTACTGGGTGGCGAGCGAGGCCGATAGCATGTTCATCGCCGCCTTCGACGCGGCGTAGGACGTCTGCGCGGTGTCACCGGTGAGCCCCTGGCACGACGACATGTTGACGATCGCGCCACCGCCGCGGGCGATCATCCGTGAGATGGCCTGCCGGCAGCAGAGCAACGTGCCGCGCAGATTGGTCGCCATGGTCTGATCCCAGACCGCCAGGTCCAGGTCGAGGATCGCGCGGTCGCGCGGCGTCAGATGCATGGCGCTCGCGTTGTTCACCAGCAGGTCGACCCCACCGAAGTGCCGCTCCGCCGTCTCGAACAGCGCTGCCACCGCCTGCGCATCGGCGATGTCGATGGCCAGGGCTAGCGCGTGGGCCGCCTCGGCCGCGATTTGCGCGGTGCAGGCGATGGCCGCCGTGCCATCAATGTCGGCGACCACCACTCTGCCGCCCTCGCGCGCGATGGCGAGGGCGCATGCCTTGCCGATACCGGCGCCGGCGCCGGTCACCACGGCCACCTTGCCTTCAAACCGTCCCATCGTGTCCTCCTGGATTGCGTTGGTCTCTCGCGGCATGCCGCTCGGCCTCCGCCGGAGAAGGCGCACTGTCGGCGCTGGCGCGCTCGTCATCGCCAGCTTCGCTTTCGATGACCCGAATGGCGGCGACCGGGCACTGGCTGGCTGCGAGCCGCACGGCGGCGTGCAGCGCCTGCGGGACTGTCGCCCCGCACACTTCGGCCACGCCGTCCGGTTCGCGCTGGCGAAAGGTGCCCGGTAGCGTCAGCACGCACTGCCCGCTGGTTCCGCACAGATCCTGGTCGACCACGACGCACATCTCAGCCCCCTGCGCACGCAGCCGCACCGGCAGCGCGCGGAACGTCCTAAGGAACGCGGAGGGCTCCCGGGTCGGCTGCTTGGCCAATGCCAGCGTGGGGAAGCGCGCCTGAATCCGCGGCAAGCTCTCGGTCAACTGCACCCGGGCCAGTTGCGCACCGAGGCAGAAGTGGATGCCGTGGCCGAAGCTCAGCATGATCTTCCCGTCGGTCGACATGCCAGGACTGGTGCCGTAGAACCGCGCGGGATCGAAGCGGTCGGGATCGGCGAAGGCGTCAGGGTCGCGATTGCCGGACGCGATCAGCACGCGCACGTCCGCGTTCTTCGGGATCACCACGCCGCCCAGTTCGATGTCACGCTGGGCGATACGCGGAATGGAGCTGAACATGGCGGGCGCGTCGCAGCGCAGGACTTCTTCGACGAATGCCTTCACCCCCATGGCGTCTCCCTCCAGCCAGTGCCGCTGTTCGGGATACGCCAGCATCGCCAGGACCGCATGGTCGATGGTCGCAGCAGTGGTGGCGAAGCCGCCCAGCAGCATGCCCCACAACATGCTGATCAACTCCGCATCCGACAGCGTGTCGGCATCATCGTCGTGTGCGCCGACCAGCATCGACACGATGTCGTGGCGGGGATCGGTGCGCTTGCGCTGTATGAGACCGCCGAAGTAGGCCTTCACTCTGGCACTGGCCGCGTCCGCCGCGGCGAGCCGGGGATCGCTGGCGTGCGGGCTCAGGCCTTCCAGAATGGCGCCGATGCCGGCGGCGAGCCCGAACATGTCGTCCTGGGGCATGCCAAACAGTTCGGCGAAGACCAGCATGGGCAAGGCCAGCGCGAATTCCCGATGCAGGTCCACGGCCTCCCCACGCTCCAGCGCGGGCGCCATGCCATCCAGGCGCGCTGCGACGATGCGCGCGATGCTCGGCCGCAGGTTGTCGATCTGGCGCACGGTGAAATCGCGCGAGATCAGCCGGCGCAGACGCGTATGCGTCGGTGGGTCCTTCATCGCTAGCGTGGAGGCCAGCAGATTGAGCGACAAGCTGGTCGCCGCATGCGGAAAATAGCGCGCCAGTTCACCCGGCGCAGGTCCCCGAAACGCATCGCCCGTGGCCTTGAGCGCCCAGTAGATGTCGGCGTGGCGGCTCAACAGAAAGAGGCCCGACGCCGCGCGATGCACCGGATCGTGCTCGCGCAACCACCGAATGAACGGATACGGATCGTGGATCCACGCCGGCGACGCCAGTTCGGCGAAGGCGTCCCGGCATCCTGCCGTGGTTTCTTGCACGTCCATTTGGTTACCTGTTGACTGGCTGATCTGACCGGTGCGCGGCAGGCGCGCCGACAAACCGCGGAGACGATCGCGATCCCCCAGCGGCGTCCGCACATCACCAGAGCACCGGGAACTCCTCGAACCCGCCAGTGATGATCTCCTTGCGCAACTTCAGTTCTTCCGGCGCTACCGCCAGGCGCAGCGCGGGAAAGCGCTGGAAGATCGAACCGAACACCGCCTTGAATTCCAGTCTGGCCAGCGCCCCGCCGATGCAGGAGTGCGGCCCGTAGGAGAACGCCAGGTGCGGCTTTTCCTGGCGTCCGATGTCGAAGATTTCCGGGTCGTCGAAATGGCGAGGATCGAACGACGTTGCCGGCAGGCCGACCAGCACCTTGCTCTCCGCGGGAATATGCACGCCCGCGATGGTCACGTCGGTCCTCGGATAACGCATGATGCCGTCCCACCCCGCGCCCGGCGGGTACATGCGCAGGATTTCCTCCACCGCCTTGTCCACCAGGGATGGATCGCCGACCAGGCGTTCGCGTTGTTGCGGATGGCGGAACATCGCCAGCAGGCCGAATTCGATCTGGGCGACGGTGCTCTCGTGCCCCGCCACCAGCATGCCCGCCGCCAGGCCGATTGCTTCTTCCTCGGTCGCCTTGCCCTGGTCGACCGCCGCGAGCAGATCCGTCAGCAGGTTGTCGCCCGGATCCTGGCGCTTGTCCCGCATCTTGCCGCGAATGTAGGCGCGCAGTTCTTCCCAGGCCAAGCGCGACGCGCTGCGCGGGCCGCTTTCCTGCTGGTGCGTCATCACCTCGTCGGACAGCCGCGCGAAAAAGGCGTGATCCTCGTAGAGCACGCCCATCAGCGCGCTGATGACCATGGCCGGAAGCGGAAAGGAGAGGTGGCGCCGCAAGTCGGCGGGCTGGCGCTGGGCCGCCAGGTTCTCGAACAACTGCGCAGCGATCGCCTCGACGTGCGGCGCCAGCAGCTTCACCCTGCGGTTGCTGAAGGCCGGCGCCACGAGCGTGCGTAACCGAACATGCTCGCCCCCCTCGTGCGAGACCAGCCACCCCGGCGAACCGAGAATCACCGAATCCGGGGTGAACGCCGTCGGCGGCATTCCCGCCGGCCGGAACGCCGCGTCGGACAGCGCCGCCTTGGCCTCGTCGTAGCCTGTCACCCACCAGCCTTCGTGCCCGGACGGGAAACGCACGCGGTGGATCGGACCGTTGGCGCGTAGCGCCAACATCTCCGGCGAGGGCTCAATGTGATCGACGCGCCACATCGGCAGCGCCGGCAGGGGTTGTTCGGACACGGTGGCACTTCACTCTCTAGGCGATGGAAGGGCGGAAGGTGCCCGCAGTCGCTGCGGGCAGGGGCTTCACGTGCGCTTGCGTTCACTTCTGTTCGTCGATGATGATCGGCGGGGAAGGCGGCCGAATCCTAGGGGCTCAAGTTGGCTTTAGCCATCTACCGAATCTTGTAGTAGCCCCCCTAAGCTAAACGCCTGGTGGCGCGAAAAAATATGCGAAAAACTCTGTCGCCACGCGCTACCATACGGAAACCTATTTCCGATGGGTATCCGCCTATGTTGGTTGGCTACATGCGCGTGTCGCCGGACTCCGACCGCCAGAACACGGACTTGCAGCGCGATGCGCTGCTCGCCGCCGGCGTTGATCCGCGTCACCTGTTCGAGGATCACGCCTCGGGCGCGAAGGATGACCGCACCGGCTTGGCGCGGGCGCTCGAATTCGTCCGGCCCGGCGACATGCTGGTCGTGTGGAAACTCGACCGTGTTTTAATGATGGGTTCGTTGCGATCACCTCCGACTTGTACCCATCGGCGCAGTTCATCGAGACGATGAAGACGTCTTTTGAGGTCGGCGTCGATCTTGCCGAGATCAAGGACTAGTTCGCCAAACGCGACTCGGTGCGCGTCGAAGGAGAGCTGCCGGATCGCCTCATACAGGCGACGCCGGGGTGAGATCTCTAAAGGCTCAGCCCGCAGGAGAATAGCTACGGAAACACCAACCCAACAGCAGCTCGACGGATTGAAGCGGCTGAGTGAAATCGCCCGCGTCCCAGATAAATCCGAAATCGTCACGTCAAAAGAGTAAGCGGAGAACCTCTACGGGAGCGACTGAAACTGGCAGTTTTCTAGCATATTGACTTGGGTTTATCTCGACGACCGCCAACGGAGAGCCTTCATGTACATACCACCCCACTTTCGAGATGACGACCTCGAGAACATTCGAGCGACAATCCGCTGCGCCCGATTGGCCAACCTGATCACAGCGACATCAGATGGGCCACTTGCGACGCCTCTTCCGCTCTTCCTCGATGAGAGCGAAGGCGAACACGGCACGCTGTACGGGCACCTGGCGAAGGGCAATCCGCAATGGCGCACGGCCCCGATCGGAGAAGCTCTGGCGATCTTTACTGGCGCGGAGGCTTATGTGACGCCATCCTGGTATCCTAGCAAGCGACAAGCTGAACATGTGGTGCCGACATGGAATTACATCGCGGTCCACGCCCATGGGCCGATTGAGTTCCTCGAGGATCCCAATCGCCTGCTTGAGATCGTGACGCGTCTGACGAATATCCATGAGACGTCACGTGCGACGCCCTGGGCCGTCAGCGATGCTCCCGCGGATTTCATCGCCGCCCAGTTGCGCGAAATCGTCGGCGTGCGCATCCCGATCACCATGGTCGAAGGCAAGCGCAAGATGAGCCAAAACCGCCCCGCGCCTGATCGCATTGGTGTCGCCACCGGCCTAGCGGCGAGCAAACTGGCACGGGACCAGGAAGTTGCAGCTCTTATCATGATTCAGGACCGAGACGATAATGTGCATGACTGCCGCCAACAGCGCCGCTCGACAGAGAGCGATCTTACATCTGCAGCTCTCACAGGCTCCAGCGGCATTAGTAGAGATTAACTCAGGCCATCAATTACCTCGCGAAATCCACTAACGGAACAGTCTGCTCGGGCTTACTACACTGTGTAGACACTTGTCCGTATTCCGACAGAGGCACAAATCTCGTGTCAGGTCCAGTACAGCGCGCATAGTAAGCGGACTTTCGAAAACCCATTCGGCGTTGTGGCTTGCTCAGCGCCGCCTGGCATGGCCATTGTTTAAAACAAATCGATCCAGAAACAGAGCCACAAAAGCAGCAATGCTCACGCTCTCCAAACCCCATCTCACGCTTGAAGAACGGTCAGCCGATTCAGCTCACTTACGCGCGTTGCACCCCTGACAATTCTGTTCGGACATATCCACTATGACCACCCCAAACATCTAGACCAGCAATTTAGGAGCATGAGCAAGCAAGAGCGGCTGCGCTTGTATATGCAGGGCAATGATTTATCCCCAGAAAGAACCGTCATCGTGGGCGATATGCCAGTTGAGACGGAAATTGCCCGCAATCTCGGACTTATCAACGTATCAATCGTGGGAGGATTTGTTTCCGAAGCGCGCTTGCGCGCGGCAGGGTCCGACTACATAATTCATGACCATCATGAATTATTACCAATTCTATAGAAGCATTGCTTTTTTTCAACGCAGTTGAGTGATTAGAAAGCAAAACTGAAGATCTGCCGTTGGCGCGCTCCTGCTATCCGCTTCGTCTTCACGATACGACATTCGAAGGGTGAGCTCGGCGATCGAGTTCTTTCGTCACTCGGCCCAACCATCGGCTCAGTTCGATGACTCGCGCCAAATAGCACGATTCGTTCAGTGCCCCTTGTCGGGCACATGCTCGTCTTTCGCTTGGCACGATGCTTGCTGAAGATCATTCGCTCCAAGGGCGAGGAAGAACTGCAAGGACTTGGAAAAGCAACATGAGCACAATGGCTTTGATCGGTGGCGTCATTCCGAGCACCGATGTTGTGAAACGTGCAGCGCGCATCGGTGCCGAAGTCAAAAATATCAGGCTATCAGGCGATCTACCGGATCACGCGATCGCTGCGATCAACAGCTTATTGCTCGAGCACAAGGTGATCTTCTTCCGCAATCAAGGACATCTCAATGACGCCGAGCAGGAGCGCTTTGCCGCTCGTCTCGGAAAGCTAGTGCCCCATCCGATGCTCGGTGCTACCAAGGGGATGGCGTCGCTCCTCGAACTGGACTCCACTCGTGGCGGCGGTCGCGCCGACGTTTGGCATGCGGATGGGACCTTCGCCGACGCCTATCCCAAGATTTTGGTCCTGCGGGCGGTTGTAATGCCAACGTTCGGAGGCGACACCGTGTGGTCGAACACAGCTGCCGCTTATCTTGGTTTGCCGCCGCCGCTACAACGGCTTGCCGAGGGCCTATGGGCCGTTCACAGCAACGTTTTCGATTACGCCGGGATTGCGCGTGTCCGCGAGGTCGACAAGAAACACTTTGACGAGGTGTTCACCAGAACGGTTTTTGAGACCGAGCATCCCGTCGTACGCGTCCACCCCGAAACAGGCGAGCGGACGCTAGTGCTCGGCGCCTTGGTGAAGCACTTTGTTGGGGTCCCCAAATACGACGGACAAAAGCTGTTCGATCTGTTCCAGTCTCACATCACCGCGCCCGAAAACACTGTGCGCTGGAACTGGTTAGAGGGCGATATTGCGATATGGGATAACCGCGCAACGCAGCATTACGCGGTCAACGATTACGGGGACCAGCATCGCGTCGTACGTCGGGCCACGATCGAGGGTGACGTGCCTGTCAGCGTCGATGGCCGGAGCAGTGTAACGCGCCTGAAGGTGACCGAATAACTGCACGTCGACGCCCAGCGCTCTCGCGTCTGAAAACGAGAAAACCTGGTAATCGGAGTTGTTTCGGGCAGACGCGGGAACACACTTTCCGACACGATATCTCAGCGCTTAGCGCCAACTCGGCAGCGCCTAGGTTGATGCACGCAACTATTTAGCGTTGACCAACAGCTTCGAGGAAACCTTGAGCATCACTGTCCTTCGCCAGCGGCCGGTACGTGGCCTTCACGTTTCAGTTTAGAAAATCCTCGATCCGTGGCCATAAAGCGCGCCAACATGAGGGCGATGAGTTTAGTCGGATCGACCACCTGACCACCCTGACGCGTAAGCGCTTCTGCATATGCAATGAGATCACGATGCACGGCCGCAGGCAGCTCCGTACTCACTTTGACGGGCTTGTCGTCTGGAAGCTCTCCTATTTTGAGTTTTGGCATATTGTCACCCTCTATACGGCGTAAGTATGAGGTCATGATTGACAAGAACACGAACCGGGAAGCCAGGTCGCACGGTCAGAGTAGGCTGGATGCTGAGACTGCGGCGAACGACCTGCTGCCCGGTCTGGTTTAGTGAGTCCGAGGCGCCGTGTCGCAATGCCTGGATGATTGCGCTGTCGTTGCTGTTGGTGTCCGAGCCGGCACCCAGTTCGGTCCCGATCGCCAGAAACGTCGATAGTGCCGCAGCCTTGAACAACTCGCCCCAGTGATTGTCGACCTGATCTTCGAGACCTGCATACCCGGCAGTGTCAGCGCCAGGCTGCCGCTCGAGAACGATAGAACGTCCATTCGGCATAATCAGCCGTGTCCAGACGAGCAGGACGCGAGACTGGCCGAAAGTGACCTGGCTATCGTAGATGCCGATCAGACGCGCCCCCTGAGGGACAAGCAGAAAGCGGCCGGTCGGGGTGTCATATACGCTCTCGGTCACTTGGGCCGTAATTTGGCCTGGCAGGTCTGACCTGATGCCCGTGATCAAGGCTCCCGGAATGACCGTCCCAGCCTGCACGATATATGGTGAAGCCGGCCTGGTGACACGGTCAGGGCTGACCGTGCGACGGTCTACCGAGGCGCTCACGAAGGCAAGCTTGTGGTCCTGACCATTCTGCCCAGATCCGTCGTCGCCAGCGCTCGTTGCGCTCGCCGGCAGGACACGCTCGCTTCCAACAGCCGTACCGGTGGGCGGACGCATTTCTCGTCCACTGGTCGAAGCGAAGAGATGGCTGATACGGGCTGCCTCCGTCTCTTGATCCCGGCGCTGCTGGTCCGGATCAGTGCCGATCGCCGGGGACTGGCCCTGAGCGGCAAGTATCGGTCGACGAGGTCCCCGGGGAGCGGCGGACCAAGCTGCGGGATTGGCTGGCGCGGAACGCCAGCATAGTCCTTCGGCAGCGTGGTAATGCCGTCGGCAACATTGTGGTGGTCGGTACTGTAAAGCTCATCGGCCGCTTGACTACGGGAGCGATTGCTCTGTAGCGACCACAACACCGCTCCGCCGATGACAAGCAGGGCAACCGCGCCGCCGCCGGCCAAGACCTTCCGCGACAACCGCGTCACGCGCGGATGCTCTGCTCTCAAGCGGAAGCTTTCGGACTGCTCCCCTTGTGTCTCCGGCGGAACTGCTTGCTCGTGATCGTTTACATTCCGAGTGTTCATGACGACGGCCTCCCGTCGGTCCTGACAATACGGACCTTCTGCTGGTGCTCGCCGCCAAGCCGCAGTTCGGCGGCAGCAAAAAGCCGATCGACGATCAATACGTTACCGTAAGCGCGATAGTTGACGAGTTCGGTCTTGCCGTCTGCACCAATGACGAATAGCGGAGGCATCTCGCCCTGCACGATGCCTTGCGGGAATTCGACATAGACCTTGCGGCCATCGTCATATGCGGCGAGTGGCCGCCAGGGAGGACTGTCCCCTTCGATAGCATAGCGGGAGATGCGCTGCGCCGGCTCCGGAAGAACGGGCTTCAGAGCGACCGAACGCGACCGTTCCCGTGCAGTTTCTGGATAGTACCAGGCAACAGACGGCATGTATGGCCGTTCGCGGGAGCGGAGCTCGATCAGGTAGGTGCGCCGATCGGTATTGACGACGAGATTGGTCTCGATCGATGCGCGCGTCGGCTTGACCAGGATATGGACGCGGCGCATGTCGCCATTCCCACTTTCGGTATCGCCCACGACCCATCGTACGGTATCTCCGGCCGCGATCGGCCCCGATCCCGTCAACTGCTCTCCTTCCTCGAGTGCGATATCCGTGATCTGCCCGGGTGCGGCATAAACCTGATAGAGCGCACCGGGGCTGTAAGCGTAGATCTGCGCCGCATTGAAATACCCGCGTTTGCGCGGCTCGACCCGCGCTGCGCTGTTTGCCATCTCAACCCGGCTCACGGGTTCGGGCTCTTCCTTTCCGGCCGACTTGCCGCCGAGAGTTGGCTTCCAGAGCGGTGGAACGTGAAGCGGCCGCGACCTGTCGTCCAGGGCCGCTGGCGCCGCCGGCAGCGCCGGGACCTCCGCGTCATAGCTGATCTCCGGCGGTATATAAGTCGCGCACCCGCCGAGCGCCGATGAACAAAGCAAGAGCACGGACAGGAGCGCTCGCTTTGAGCCCACGAACTCGGACCGAGGCGAATTGAGCTTACTGCGCGGGAGGGAACGCTTCGAATGAATGTCAGACGGCGTCTCGGTCACTGACTTAACTCCTTTGACCAGTTGATGGCGCGGACATAGACGCCAAGGGGATTCTTGCGCAGGCGTTCGGCATCGCGGGGTGTCTCGATCACGATCGAGAGAATCGCAGTCCAGCGCTCAGACGAGCTCAGCGAGCCGTTGTCGTAGACGCGCTGGGTCCACGCGACGCGAAAGCTCTCCGACGACGCGCGAATGACGCTCGAGACGTCCACTGAGATTTGGGCCTTGCCCAGCTTGGCAAAGGGGTCATTATTGCGCGCATAGTCGTTGAGCGCAGCGGCGCCGCGATCGGTCGTAAAATCATAGGCCCGGAGCCAATTCTGGCGCAGAACGATGCCGTCGGCCGGCAGACCTCTGACATCCTCGATAAAGCGCGCCAAATGGTAGGCGATCTGCGCATCAGTGGGCTGATAGTCGATGTTGGCCGGCGCAACCCTTTGAGCCTGGCGAGATGGTCGACTTCGACCACCCAGGGCGTGATCGATCCTTGATTTGACTGCCAGACAAGCCCAACAGCGAGACCGGCTGAAAGCATCAAGCAGCCGAACGCCATCAGGCGCCAGTTCTTGGCTTGCAGGCGCGCTGATCCAATGCGTTCGTCCCAGACTTGCGCTGCTTTCTGATACGGTGTGACCGGTTCGGGCATGCGCCCATAGTGAACTGATGGTCGTTTGAACATCGATGATTGCCCCTAAGATCAAGTGATCGGTTTCTAGTCGTGCGGTATCTGCGTTTGAGACCCCCGCCGCGGTGGCGAAGGCGCAGTGTTTCGTGTCAGCGCTCTCCTTCAGACAAATCGACGGAAGAGCCGCTGCCACCGTGATCGCCTGAGCGGACCGCCTGGCCGGCAGCCGATGCACCGTGCCGAATGGTCTCGGCACGCTTCATTCGCCGCGCCCAGTTGGGCTGCCCTTCGGCAGAAGTGTTTGCGGCCTGCGCGCCGGCTTGCCCACCTCCGCCGAGCGCAGCCGCTGCACGACGCAACGGGCTCATAGCAGCGGAAGCGCCGGCGTCCGCGACGCCGGCAAGGCCGCCGCTTCGGTAGGCGGCTGATGCTCCGCTCATGACAGCGCCGCCACCGCGCGAGGCGCCTGCCATCGCGCCGCCAGCGAGACCAGTACCACCGGCGGCAAGACCCGCCCCCGCCGCAACAATGCCGCCGGCAGCAAGGCCTGTTCCAATTGCGGCGCCGGCGCCGAGTTGGGGTCCACCGGACACCAGGCCGTTTGCGATACCCGGACCGAAGATACCGAGACCCAGCAAGGAGAGCGCCGCGAGCACCAGCGTCATCGCGTCTTCGATGGTCGGCTGAGCGCGGCCGAAGCCTGCGGTGAACTGCGAAAACAGGGTCGAGCCGATCCCAACGATGACGGCCAGGACCAGGACCTTGATCCCTGAAGAGATGACGTTACCCAAGACCCGCTCCGCCGCGAAGGCGGTCTTGCCGAACAGTCCGAAGGGAATGAGCACGAAGCCGGCGAGCGTCGTGAGCTTGAACTCGATCAGGGTGACGAAGAGTTGGATCGCCAGAATGAAGAAGGCAAGCAACACCACGACCCAGGCGAACAGGAGAACGACGATCTGGACGAAATTCTCGAAGAAGCTGATGTAGCCCATCAGGTCGGAGATCGAATCGAGCAGCGGTCGGCCGGCGTCGAGTCCGACTTGAGCGATCTTTCCGGGTCTCAGAAAATCTGCAGCGGACAGGCTTGCACCCGATGCTTTCAGCCCAAGACCGGCGAAGCTCTCGAAGACGATGCGCGCCAGGCTGTTCCAGTTGCCAATAAGGTAGGCAAAAACGCCTACAAAGAGCGTCTTCTTGACGAGGCGCGCGATGATGTCTTCGTCCGGCCCCCAACTCCAGAACAACGCAGCAAGCGTGATGTCGATCGCGGCAAGGGTCGCTGCGAGATACCCGACGTCGCTACCGAGCAATCCGAAACCGTTGTCGATATAACGCGTGAACGTTTCCAGAAACTGGTCGATGACCCCCGTACCCGTCATGGCTTGCTCGCCTCGGGCGTCGCCGGTTGCGGATATCCTTGCGGGATCCGGCTCTGATCCTTTGGAGCGAGCGCCACGCCGGCGGCGGAATCGTCGTGGCCAGGAACTGCGCCACCGTCTTTCTTGCCAAAGAAGCGACGGCGGTTTTCGGCCCAAACTTGCTTGCAATGCTGATAGCCCGCTGCTTCCTCCGCAGTGACGCTGCGGCAGCGCGCGAGGTCAGAGCTGGTTGCTCCTGTCGTCTGCTCCGCCTTCGGCGGCGGAGGAGGATCGTCTCCGCCACGAAGCTGAATCGTGCAGGCAGCGACGGCCACTAGGCCGATTGTCGTAAGCAGCGACAGCGCCTTGAATGCCTTTACGTCGGTCATCAGTGGAACATCTGCACGTTGGAGGATTGATAGCCCTGTCCTGGCGTCAGGAATCGCCTGAGTTGCTCTCGTCCTTGATCCTGGGCCGAGGCGCGCTGAGCCGCTTCGAGGCTCTGCGCCCTGCCCTGCGCCGTCACGACAGCGGTAAGGTCGGCAAGCTGCTGCGCGTTCAGCGCAAGAATCTGATTGCCAGCCTGCGTTGCCTGCAGAGCGCCGCTGGCGCCTTGGCTGGACGTTACGAGCGCGGACGTCTGGATACGATTGCTGTCGAGGTTGCCAACGATGCCGGCCTGGACGCGAAGCGCATCTTGTGTTGCCGCGTAAGTATTTTGCCACCGCGATTGAGCGTTGGTGACCAGCAATTGGCTGGATTGGTTGCCAGCGGCCGGCGCGTAGCTCGTCGAGAACGCGCGATCGATCTGCTGGACGTCGTAGGCAATGCGCTGGGCCTGCGCCAGCAATTGCTGGGTCCGCTGAATCGAGGATTGCAGTTGCTGCAGCGACGAATACGGCAGGCTTGCCAGATTCTTCGCCTGATTGATCAGCATCTGAGCCTCGTTCTGCAACGAGGTGATCTGATTGTTGATCTGCTGGAGCTCCCGCGCAGCGGTCAGGACATTCTGGACGTAATTGTTGGGATCAAAGACAATCCACTGCGCTCGCGCGGGCATGGTTACGCCGAGCATCAGCACGACCGTGCCAGCGGCCGCCAATAGGCCAAGACGCCTCATAGGGATTTCTCCAGATTGAGAAGATTGGGAATCAGGTCCAGGGCCCAGGCGACGCCACGGTGCTGGAGCCAGGCCGACACGAAGCCGTCAGGTCCATGCTCAACCAGGAACTGCGTGATGGCAGCCTGGTCTGTCTTTGAAGAGGCGGCGGTGAAGGCGAGTGCCACCTCGCCAAGCCCAAGCTCGAACATCCGGTTGCCGCGACGGGACTGGCAGTAGTAGTCGCGCTTTGGCGTAGCCCGGCTCAGAAGCTCGATCTGGCGGTCGTTGAGGCCGAAGCGGCGGTAGATGGCAGTGATCTGCGGTTCGATTGCCCGTTCGTTCGGCAGCAACAATCGCGTTGGGCAGCTTTCGATGATAGCCGGCGCGATCGCAGATCCATCAATGTCCGAAAGCGACTGGGTGGCGAAGATGACGGACGCGTTCTTCTTCCGAAGTGTCTTCAGCCATTCCCGGAGCTGACCAGCGAAATCCTCATCATCGAGGGCAAGCCAACCCTCATCGACAATCAGGAGCGTCGGCCGACCATCGAGACGGTCTCCAATACGATGGAAGAGATACGCCAGTACGGCCGGCGCAGCACTCGTTCCGATCAAGCCTTCCGTCTCAAACGCCTGGACCGACGCCTCACCAAGGCGCTCGAATTCAGCATCGAGCAGGCGCCCGGATGGACCGCCCAGGCAATAAGGTTGCAAGGCGCGTTTCAGAGAATTCGATTGGAGTAGGACTGACAGGCCCGTCAGGGTGCGCTCCTCCCTCGGCGCCGAGGCGAGAGATGCCAGCGCCGACCACAGATGATCCTTGACCTCAGGAGTGATCTCGACCTTTTCTCGTGCGAGGATCGCGCCGATCCATTCCGTCGCCCATCCGCGCTCGCAAGGATCATCAATCCAGGCCAGCGGCTGCAGGGCGACGAGTTGTTCACCTCCGTCAGACAATGCACCGCCGAGATCATGCCAATCACCACCCATGGCGAGCGCGGCCGCCCGGATCGAACCACCGAAGTCGAATGCAAAGACCTGAGAGTTCGAGTAACGGCGGAATTGGAGTGCCATCAGCGCGAGCAGCACCGACTTGCCAGCCCCCGTCGGTCCGACCACAAGCGTATGGCCGACGTCGCCGACGTGGAGCGAGACTCGGAACGGTGTTGATCCCTCGGTCTTGCCGAACAGAAGCGGCGGACCCTTGAAGTGCAGGTCCCTCGCCTCGCCCGCCCACACGGCCGACATCGGAATCATATGTGCAAGATTGAGGGTCGATATCGGTGGCTGCCGTACGTTTGCGTAGACATGCCCGGGCAAACTTCCGAGCCAGGCTTCGACGGCGTTCACCGTCTCGATCATGCAGGTGAAATCGCGACCCTGAATGACCTTCTCGACCAGACGGAGCTTTTCATCGGCAGTATTGGGATCGCGGTCCCAGACGGTAATGGTCGTCGTGACAAAGGCTTGTCCGATCTGATCCGACCCCAGTTCCTGCAACGCCGAGTCGGCATCTATCGCCTTGTTGTGAGCGTCGGTATCGAGCAGCGTCGATGCCTCGTTGGTCATGACCTCCTTGAGAATGGCGCCGATGGATTTTCTCTTCGCGAACCACTGCCGGCGGATTTTGGTCAGCAGCTTGGTGGCATCGGTCTTGTCGAGCATGATCGCTCGGGTTGACCAGCGATACGAGAATGCCAGACGATTCAGGTCGTCCAGGATTCCCGGCGTCGTCGCGCCCGGAAAGCCGACAATCGTCAGGACCCGGAGATTGGCCGAGCCCAACATCGGCTCTAACCCGCCGGTCAACGGCTGGTCGGCTAACAGCGCATCGATGTACATGGGAATTTCGGGCACTCGAACGCGGTGGCGCTTGATCGAGATCGTCGAGTGCAGGTAAGTCAGCGTATCCTGATCATCGAGCCAGGCGCATTCGGGCATGAACCCTTCGACGAGTTGAAGCACGCGGTTGGTTTGATCGACAAACGCGCCCAACACCTCCCGGGCATCTGCTCCAACTGTGCGGTCGCGACCTTCATATAGCAATCGCTCTGCCCTAGCGGCTCCCTCCTCCGGCGGCAGATAGAGGAAGGTCAAGAAGTAGCTAGACTCATAGTGGGCGCCCGCCTCTTCGAATTGAGCTCTGCGCTCGGCGTCGACCAGTGCAGACGCGACATCTGGAAAGGTGTTCGGCGGATAAGCACCCGCAAAATGGCGTTGCGCTTCAACGAAGACCGCCCAACCGGATCCCAGACGGCGCAGGGCGTTGTTCAGGCGACCGGCGACGGCGACGAGTTCGGCCGGCACTGCGCTATCGAGGTCAGGCCCTCGGAACTTCGCCGTCCGTTGGAACGAGCCATCCTTGTTCAGGACAATTCCTTCGTCGACGAGCGCTGCCCAGGGCAGGAAGTCGGCGAGGCGCGCGCTGGAATGGCGATATTCGGCAAGGTTCATCATGACAGAGGACTCAGGTGTTGAGATGTGCGGGAATGCGCAGATGCCGGCGCACCACATCGACAAAGGCGGGATCGCGTTTGGTGGCCCAGACGGCGGCCATGTGGCCGATGAACCAGAGGACGAGACCCGCGATCCAGAGCCGCAATCCAAGTCCAAGGGCCGCGGCCAGTGTGCCGTTCACGATCGCGACGGACCGCGGCGCGCCACCCATCAGAATCGGCTCAGTGAGTGCGCGGTGAACGCGCACCACAAAGCCTGCCACCTGATCATCCATCAGATCACCACGCCGCCGCCGAAGGAGAAGAACGACAGGAAGAAGCTTGAGGCGGCAAACGCGATCGACAGGCCGAACACAATCTGGATCAGCCTTCGGAAACCACCCGACGAATCTCCGAACGCGAGCGTGAGCCCAGTTACGACGATGATGATGACGGCGATGATCTTGGCGACCGGCCCCTCGACCGATTGCAGTATCTGATTGAGTGGCTGCTCCCACGGCATGTTCGAGCCAGCAGCCCATGCCGGCGCCGTCATCGACAGAACTGAACCGGAGGCGGCCAGCGACGCGGTTTGCCAAAGAACACGAAGTTTCAGACGCATGTCAGTCTCCTGCTGATGAAAGGCTGTAGTCGCCGGCCCCGCCGAGCCCCGTGACGAGGGCGAGATCAGCGAGGCGACGGTCAGCGCCGCGCCCCGCAAGGACGGCGACGAGGTTGATGGTCTCGGCGATCAGGGCACGCGGAACCGTGATGACGGCTTCCTGGATGAGTTGCTCGAGCCTCCGCAGTGCGCCGAGCGCGGTGCCCGCATGAATGGTGCCGATGCCGCCAGGATGACCGGTGCCCCAGGCCTTGAGCAGGTCGAGCGCTTCGGCACCGCGAACCTCGCCAACCGGAATGCGATCCGGACGCAGTCGCAGGGAGGAGCGAACGAGGTCCGATAGTGTGGCCACGCCGTCTTTGGTCCGCAAGGCTACGAGATTGGGCGCCTTACATTGGAGTTCGCGCGTATCTTCGATCAGCACGACCCGATCGGAGCTCTTCGCGACCTCGGCCAGGAGCGCGTTGGTCAAGGTTGTCTTGCCGGTCGATGTCCCGCCGGCGACGAGGATGTTCTTCCGTGCGGCGACCGCGTCCTTCAGGGTCCTGGCCTGCTCCGAGCTCATGATCCCCCTGGCGACGTAGTCGTCGAGCGTAAACACGGCCACGGCCGGTTTGCGGATAGCAAAGGCCGGTGCCGCAACGACCGGAGGCAACAGTCCTTCGAAGCGCTCGCCGGTCCCAGGCAATTCGGCCGAGACCCGCGGCGAGCCGGCATGCACCTCGGCACCGACGTGATGCGCGACCAGGCGAACGATGCGCTCACCATCCGCAGCCGACAAAGTTTCGCCTGTGTCGATCAGGCCATTCGACAGCCGGTCGATCCACAGGCGCCCATCTGGGTTGAGCATCACCTCGATGATCGCTTCGTCTTCGAGGTAGCCCGCAATCGCCGCGCCAAGAGCGCTGCGCAGCATTCGCGCGCCGCGCGAACTCGCGTCCGATTGAATGGAATGGATTGCCACCGTTCATCCCCACCGAATGAGGACGTCGAAAGAGCGCCCTCAGATGGGGACAATTAGAAAAGGCACCAATGGACTCGGCGCAACAAGCGCTTTCGGTGATCGTAGACTGGCGTAGAAAAAGAAGGACTGAGAATTGATGTTTGAGGCCTACTCAATCGTGTCGGTTCGCAAGAAGTGGCCTGCTCACCAATCCGCATCGTCGGCCGCGGGCAGGAGGATGTCCGAATCCTCATACAACCCAACTGACTCGACAGCATAGGAAGTATCAGCCGGTTTGAAGACGAGGATTGAACTCATCCATGAAACGAAGTATCGACGCCAAGGCAGCGCGATCCAGACCAACGCCGCGATCTGCAGTGCTACATTGAGACCGAACGCCACTTGATAGGCTTGGATGGACCTATGGCTATCATTTGCAGGCCATTGCTCCAAGATCAGGCCTGTCGCGTATTGTGCCAGAAATGCCCAACCAAAGTGCAAGACGTTCAAAGCGCCGTTGGCACGACCAGCAAGCTCCGGCGGAAAGTAATCCGCTATCACCGCGAAGCTGACCACGGTTGCCGTTCCGACGATTGCGACAACGGACCAGGGCAAGATGGACGGGAGAGGCGCTCGCAGGATCAAGGCTGACTCGGCTGCGATGAACAGCACTGCAACCATCGCTAATATCACCTCCGCGCCGATTCCTCTGCGTTTGATGTGATGGACGGCCATACCGAACAACCAGGCACCGCCGCTCAGTACGACAGACATCATAAAAAGCTGTCTGACGAGACTTGCGCGATCAAACCCTTCTACTTCTATCAACCACGGCGACGCCCACAAGCCTTGCAGAGACCAAGATGATCCAATGCAAGTCGCCGATAACGGGGCCATTCGCCAGAACCGTCGATCGCTGAAAACTGAGCTCAGGCTGGTGGACGCTGTTGACAGGGCGATGCCTCGCTCAGGCACGACGACATAGATGAGAATGGCCGTCGCAGCGGTAGCGGCCGCCAGGACCTCAAAGAGCTGCCGCCAGCCCATCCAGGCGAGCAGGTGCTCGACGGGAGCCGTGGCGGTCACCGCTCCTAGCGATCCCAGCATGATCATGTAGCCGTTCAGCAAGGCAACTCGTTCCCTGGGGAACCAAAGGACGATGGACTTCAGCCCTGCTGTGAGCGCCGCCGCCACGCCGAGCCCGATCATTGCACGGGCGATCAAAAGTGACAGGAAGTCAGTCGATACCGCGAACAGACCAGCGCCCACTGCTGCGAGCAAGAGCAAGACACTTTGGACGCGCCGCGGGCCAAAGCGGTCCAGCAGTACTCCGATGGGGATCTGAGCCGCCGCGAAAACCAGGAAATAGACCGAGGTAAGCAATCCGAGGTCGGCAGTCCCAAGCCCGGTATCCGAGCTGAGATGACTGGCGATCAAAGCGTTGATCGTCCGAAACAGGTACGAAAGATAGTATCCGGCAGCAAACGGGAGAAAAACGCGCGCGATTCGACGCCATGCTGTTGAGATTTGCATGCTGGCCCCTTTGCTCTCAGTCGCTCGAGCCGATAGCGCGTCCAGCTTTTGTCAGTTCGGCTAAATCGCTGCGGTCGTAGGCTGGCGTAGAAAAAGAAGGGCCGGCGGAAGGGCCTCCTACATGGTTCAATCAGGTCTCATCGGCCGGTTCCTGACGGCGGATATCTTCTGGAATCTCGCGCAGAAAGCTTTGCCCCTTTTGCAAACGGCGCCCGAGCGCCTCGACGAATCCTTCAAAGCGCTCCCGCCCCTTTGCCTGCGCGGCCGCCTGTGCGTCGTTGGGTAGTGGCGGCGTGATCGTCAACCAGAAGCGAATGAAGAGGGCCAAGGTCTCCGCCGTCAAACCAACGTCACGCTCCAGCCTCTGCATCTGACGCGACAGCCGATCCAGGCGACGGGTAAACGCTGCCTCCCGCCTGTCTGCTCCATCCGGCGATAGAAGCGAAACGACAGCCGCTTCCACGATTGCAGACCGGGAAACCTTCTTGCGATCGGCGAGCTCCGCGATTTGTTTCAGAAGCTCTGGCGGGAAATAGACGTTCATCCGGTCGCGCATATCGCCTCAGAGCTCCATACCGTCATTCGGGTCCATGGCGACTTGACGGGCGACACCGCGCATCTGCTGACGCATAAGTCGAGACCGGCGGACCGCATCTTCGTCGTCGTCAAGCACGGCGGCAAATTCCTCTGCGGGCGTCGGCTCGGTTGTTTCCTTGACGATCGCCACGTGATCAGGGAGTTCGGGCTCGCGGCGCAGGCCGCTGTTCGCCGTGTCCTCCTCTCCTTGCCCCCTGTCGGTTGGAGGCTGCGCCGGCTTCAGCGTTCCGCGCGCTGACCATCCGTCCGTTCGCGATGATCGGCCGGCGCTCGCCGGATCGGGCGGCGGCAAAACCCGCTCGGTGAACCGCCGATCCTCGTAGTAGCGGACCTTCTTCGCCCGGATCGGCGGCGAGCCCGCCACCATGACGATCTCGTCCATCGGCGGAAGCTGCATGACCTCGCCCGGGGTCAAGAGCGGCCTGGCCGTCTCCTGCCGCGAGACCATAAGGTGACCCAGCCAAGGGTTCAACCTGTGCCCGGCGTAGTTCTTCATCGCCCGCATCTCGGTCGCCGTGCCCAGCGCGTCGGACACCCGCTTGGCGGTCCGCTCGTCGTTGGTCGCGAAGCTGACGCGGACGTGACAATTGTCGAGAATGGCGTTGTTCGGCCCGTAGGCCTTCTCGATTTGATTGAGCGACTGCGCGATCAAAAAACTCTTGATGCCGTACCCCGCCATGAAAGCGAGCGCAGACTCGAAGAAATCAAGCCGCCCGAGTGCGGGGAACTCGTCGAGCATCATCAGAACGCGATGCCGACGGTCGCGGGCGTGCAGATCTTCGGTCAGGCGACGACCAATCTGGTTCAGCACCAGACGGATCAGCGGCTTGGTCCGAGAAATATCCGACGGTGGCACCACGAGGTAAAGCGTCGTCGGGCGGCTATCTGCGATCAGATCGGCAATCCGCCAGTCGCAGCGACAGGTCACCTGGGCCACCACCGGATCGCGGTAGAGCCCAAGGAACGACATCGCGGTGGACAGGACGCCGGACCGTTCATTCTCGGATTTGTTGAGGAGTTCGCGCGCGGTCGAGGCGACCACGGGATGAGCACCCTGCTCGCCAAGGTGCCGTGTGGTCATCATCGCCTTCAGCGTCGCCTCGATCGGCCGCTTCGGATCGGATAGGAAAGCTGCGACGCCGGCCAAGGTCTTGTCGGCCTCGGCATAGAGAACATGGAGTATGGCGCCGACCAGGAGCGAATGACTGGTCTTCTCCCAATGGTTTCGCTTGTCGAGCGAGCCTTCGGGGTCGACCAGAACGTCGGCCACATTCTGAACGTCGCGGATCTCCCATTCCCCGCGCCGGACTTCGAGGAGCGGATTGTAGGCTGAGGACTTCGGGTTGGTGGGGTCGAACAATAGGACGCGGCCATGCCGCGAGCGAAACCCAGCGGTCAGTTGCCAGTTCTCGCCTTTGATGTCGTGAACGATGGCCGAGCCGGGCCAAGCCAGCAATGAGGGGACGACAAGACCGACGCCTTTGCCGGAGCGGGTTGGTGCAAAACACAATACGTGCTCCGGTCCGTCATGGCGGAGGTAGTCGCGGTCGAGCTTGCCCAGCACCACACCGTCCGGACCGAGTAGGCCAGCCGCCCTCACCTCCTCCCGATCAGCCCAGCGCGCCGAACCATAGGTCTCGACATTCTTGGCTTCACGCGCGCGCCAAACCGACATGCCGATGGCCACCGCGATCGAAACGACGGTCCCCGACGCCGCGATGAAGGCGCCTTCGACAAAGACGTGGGGTGCATAGGCGTCATAGACGAACCACCACCAGAAGAAGACGGGCGGGTAATAAACCTTGAAGCCCGACAGTTCGAACCAGGGGCGCCCAAGCTCCGGTTGCCAGGCGAGCCGCCAGGCCGTCCACTCGGTTGCGCCCCAGATGGCCAGCAAAACGATCAGACCGACAACGATCACCTGTCCCCAGAGGATTTTGGTTCCGGACATCCCGAACACCCTTCCGCAACAGAATTGGAGAGATTGCTAGAGGCCGAGGTCGCGCTTGCGACCAAAGTCCCATTCAATGCCACCGCCATCCTTCACGACGCCGGTGACGTGTTGGCCGAGCCTCTTTTCGAGTTCGCGCGACCAGGGCACGAGCTGGAAGCCGAGCCCATTATCGATCATGGCGAAGCGTCCCGAGGTGAGTGTCAATCGCTGGCGATACGTGCCCGCCAAATGCTCCCCGGAGTCAGGCTTCACGTAAGGCAGGTCGGTGTCGGCCGAGACTCTTGCGGCCACCTCGTCCAGTTCACGTCGGCGCAATGTGTTCAGGAGGTCGCGCTGCAAGGTGATGCGTTGGCCCTGCCTCCGCGCCAGGCCTTCCTGGATCAGATGCTCGGCACGGGCTTCCATGGCGTCGCGGGTCTCGCGGCCGAATCCGCTGATGGCGAGCGGCATGGGGTCGCGTTCGACCAGCCGATGGTCGAGCCAGGTCGCCCCTCTCGCAGTGGTCTGCTCACGGAGATCGAGATCGGAACGGGTGGCGAGCACCACGGTGGGATGAGGATCGTCGGCTTGACCGAAGCGTCGCACTTCGACGATGCCGCCGAGCGGTGGCGCCTGTTCAAAAGCCTCGACCCCTCGGAAGCGCACGTGATGCGCGCGTCCATCTGTTCCGTCGATCAGGGCGTAGGCCTCACCAGTCAGTTCGTCATGCAATCCACGGTCGACCAGTCGTCCGATAATCTGGGACGTCGGTTGTCCACCTTCGATGACGAAGTCGGCAACGCCGCGCGTGTCCCCACGCTCGGTAAAGGCGCGGTGCATGGTCTTGATGATGTCACCGCGCATGCCGAGATCGCGCAAGCTACGCTCGGCCTCGAGCCCGACCATCCATTCCCCGGCTGCAGCGGATGCGGCAAGGCCCATCTTCTCCAGGTGTTGAAGGCGACCGACCATCAGGCGCCGGATCTCGGGATCAGACTTGCCGGGATTCTCTGGACGAAGATCGATATAGCCGGTCTCATCTGCCGCCAGCCGGATCTCCCGATCGAGCCGCGTCCATCGTTCTGCCGTAACTTCCCTCTCCAGCGAATTGCGAATCTCGTGCTCCGGTTTTGGACCCAGTTCGATGGCGACCAGTTCCTCGGCGCGTGAGCGCAGGCCCTGGCTGATGTAGTCGCGGGAGATCACGAGATCCGTCCCCTCCTCGTCTACTCCCCGAAGGAGAAGATGGACATGAGGGTTGTCGGTGTTCCAATGATCGACAGCCACCCAATCGAGCCGCGTACCGAGATCGGTCTCCATCTGCCGGGCGAGATCGCGGGTGAAGGCCTTGAGGTCAGTTATCTCGCCGGCGTCCTCGGGTGAGACGATGAACCTGAAATGATGCCGGTCGTCCTTGCACCTTTCTGCGAAAGCCGCACTGTCGGCTCGGTCGCTGCTGGCATCGAACATCTCGGCACGCTCACCACTCCGGGTCACCCCGTCGCGCTTCAGATATGAGAGGTGAGCGGTTAGTGGTGCTGAACGAAAGGCACGTCCTTTGTGCCGAACCACACGCGCCTTCACCACAACGCGCCGCGCCGGGCTGAACAATCTGGCGCGGCTAAAGGCGAGGCGCCCACGCCCGAACGTCGAGCGCCCATAGGCCGCCGAACGCCTGCCAGTCGGAGTCTGCCCCGACGTGTGTCCCGCTTCATTCGCCGCCCGCAGCACCTGGTTGATGAAGCTCTTGGGCTTCGGCGCGCGAGTACTGCGGATGCGCCCAGGCCGAATACGCAGGTCGCTGTCGCCTGCCGTCATGGCAGAGCTCCCCAGAGATCAAAAGCGCTCACGGTGCCGAAAACGCCTTTGATTGTGTTCGTCAAAATGCGCGGCGCGGCACGCGCCCCGACCGACCGGCACGCCCGAACCCAAGCCATGTCAATGGCTTGCGGTTCGACCGGCGAGCCCCTTTTATCTCGCCGTCGTGCTGTCGTGCCGTAAGCGTCCGAATCCTGCACGACTTTCCGAGAGCGCGCTGTCGTTCCATATCGGGTTCCTTGCTGCATTGGAGGATCTCCGGTGGGTACGGAATATTTCAAGAACGAAGCGCGTCGTTCTTTTTGGTCGGTACACGTTGAAGCATGGCGGCGAAGCGGTCTCAGCAAGCGCAAAAATTGTCGTCAGCATCGTCTAAATGGCGGCACATTCGATCGTTGGCTGCGGACCGATGCTGAACCGCTGAAAATACGTGCGGAATTGCGTCGCGAGGAACGTCGGGAGCGGCTCCGCAAGAAGCGGAGTCCGGTGTCCAAGGACCAGCGCTGCAGAGCCGTCCAAGCGTTCCGAGCGATGCATGTTGAAGCGATGGGATGGTGCGGTCTGAGCATGCAGGCTTATGCCCGGGCTCACGGCATATCGCAGCACAGCCTGAGGCGGTGGCGCGATCTGATCGACTCGAATGAGGTGGAAATCGACTGGCGGGCGCATCTTCATCCGAGTGCCCGCCCACCAATAAGCACTAGTGCTAGCAGCGCTGCTAAGCAGTCCGTCACCGGAACGCACTTGACAGATGCGCCAATCGGGAAACCGCCGAGCGATGTACGCGCCAACCGCCGTCGCTTCAGTGACGAGGAAAGCTCACGATCATGCGCGAGTCCCAGCTCCCTGGCGCCACCGCCGCCGAGATTTGCCGGCGCCACGGCATCGTCAGCAGCATGTTGTTCCGCTGGCGGGTCCAGTTCGGGTTCAACAAGAGTGCGGACGAAGTTGGCGGCTGTGAAGGTCGCCGGAGCGCAATCCGAAACGCTCGTCCTGAACGATCTGTTGCAGCCGCCCGACGGCATGACGGTTATCGAATTGGACGAAGGGCGTCGCGTCTTCGCACCGATCGGCAGCGATCCGGATGCAGTCCGTCGCCGCGTTATTGAGCGGGAGAGCGCCCGATGATGGCCACGCGGCGCGCACTCGCCAAGCCGATCGTTGACAGCCTTCGCCTTTGGCTCGAGGTGCAGCTCCCGCAGCTGCCCGGCCGCGGCAGTCTCGCCGAAGCGATCCGGTATGCGCTGTCGCGCTGGGATGGATTGACCCGCTTCCTCCATGACGGCCGCATCGAGCTCGACACGAACCCTGTCGAGCGGGCGATCCGACCTGTGGCGCTCGGCCGCAAGAACCATCTCTTTGGCGGTAGCGACGGCGGCGGAGAACGATGGGCAATCCTCTGTTTGCTGATCGAGACGTGCAAGTTCAACGACGTTGAGCCTTACGCATACCTGCGCGACGTGCTGCAGCGTATGGGCGACGGACATCCCATCAACCGCCTCGGCGAACTTCTGACGTGGAACTGGAGCTCCGCGGGACCCGCCGCCAACGTCTGAGCAAGGCCAGACTCGCGCTAAACGACGAGACCGCGGGTAATTGCAATTGTCGTCCTTTGTAACGATATTACATGACGTTCCAAAATTGCGATGTGATGGGGTTATAGAGGTGACGCAGTCTTCCCGAGACGGGGCGGATGCCAAGCTGCTCTCCGAGGCGATTGCGGCGCTTCGTGAGTTGGTCTTACGCGCACAAGACGCCACAGACGAGTCGTTTGACGACGGCCATTCGGTTGATACTTGGAAGAGCAAGGAATTCCGTGCTGCGATTGAGCGTGCCGAAGCAGTGATCGCGAAGGCGGAAGCTGCCATAGCCAAGTCCAGCACGGAGTAGGGGTTATCTGAGTCGGTGCATTGCCGCCGGAGGCCGTTAGGCACGTCAAGGCCCGACGTCATGTGCAGCCCCCGGACGCATACTGCCATGCCTCCCCACTGCGCGCGCCTTTCCGCCCAGTCTTCTCCAGGCCGCGCTAATGCATGCGAGCTTGCGCATTCGCTCATCGCGAGCCTCCCGCGTCAGATCTCAGGACGAACAATCCTGTTGTCTGTGGCGCAATGGCCGAAATGTCGTGGACGGAGGCGGCCGTTGGAGCTCGGTTCGTTGGGCGCCCAAGCTGCAGCCGGGCCGCGGTCCTTGAACTTTCAGACCGCGCAACGAAGAGCGCTCCCCCCGATGGCCGCAGACTTGCAACTGCACCGGAACCTACAATGGCGCCACCGATGATCGGCACTAGCTTCTGCAGATAGATCTGGGTTTCAGCGGGCAATGGACGGCCTGCGAGATGCTGTTCGTAGCGAGTAGGTCCTGCGTTGTAGGCCGCGAGGAAGCCCAGTGAACCGTACCGGTCGTGCAGCTCGCGAAGGTACGCTGTCCCAGCAAGAATATTGTCATGGGGATCGTAGGCATCGTCGCCAAGGTCGTACCGCAGACGTAGCTCTGCCCATGTCTTTGGCATTATCTGCATCAGCCCCATGGCACCTTTCGGTGACCTGGCACGCACGTCTTGGGCGCTTTCGACGTCCAGGACTGCGCGTATCCAGCGCACCGGCACGCCGAAGCGACGCGAGGCTCGCTCGACAAACTCCGCAAACGGATCGGCAGCTCGATGACTCGCTGAAGGCTCCGCGGGTCGCGTCTCGGCGGCAGCGGCGGCGTTACTCACGGTCAGCGCAATGAACAACAATACGACAGCGCGCAGGCTCCCCCCGAACAAACGCATGCGTGCCGCCGTGCTCGCGCCCATCCAGGGTAAAGCCGCTTCGCGCTGGCCATTCGGCCGCCCTGGACCGCTGCTGCGCGCAACGGCCGCGCAAGCGTTGGTCGGGACGGAGGAATGGTGCAGCACTCGGCCGAACGGAGGAATGGCTGCTCGGAAGCTCAATACGGGCACCATCAATCCTCCCAGGTCCACACCGGCCGCGCTCGGCCAATGACAGCCGATGCCGGCAGGAGCCCGAAATAGCGGCCATCCAGCGAGCTGGTGGACTGCCAGTTCATGACAAAGAGTTCGCCGTCTCCGACGACGCGGCAGCCCTGCCAGATCGGGAGGGGGCGACCACGGCCGTCGCGATCTCGGGCTTCGCCCATTTCGATGGCGTCAACCGAAATGGTGAGCCCACTTCGACAAACGGTCTGCCCGTGAAGCGCCAGCACGCGTTTGAGCATCGGCAATCCGGCTGGCAGATAGCCGTTCAGGTCGAGGAAGATCGCGAGCGGCTCCGGTGGCTGCACCGCGAGGAGTTCCGTAACGAATAGTTTGTCCGCCGGCTGCACACGATAGAGCCCGATCGGTACGCTCTCGGATGCATTCCAGATGTAGGCCGGCGTAATCTCCAGAACGATTGGTGCGAAAAGTGCGACGGCACCGCACAGCATCGTGGTCAACGTGTTGAGCCGCGGTGTCATCGCATCACCCTCTGCCGGTGAAGCCATGCCTGGTGGCGGGCTTTCGTGTAGGTGCGCGGGTTTTCGTTGACGGACAGGCGGTTGTGAACGTGATGCCAATGATCAGGCGCGACATCAGCCGGATCGATGCCCAGCGCCTCGATGGAGTCGGTCATCTGCAGCACCCGTTCTACTTTTGGCCAACCTGAGAGTCGCAACAAAATCGCTCCGCCGGGCTTCACATACGGCACGGTCGAGCAGCGCTGTCCCGCCGCGACCGCGCGCAATATGTCGATCCGCGAAATGATCGTGCCAAAGTCATTGGAGGTCCAACGGACGAACGCAAAGATGCTGCCGGGTGCAAATGACAGGACACGCCGGTGACGATCAATCTTCCGTTCTTCGACAACGCGACCGAACCGAATGCGATTTTCGATGCGCTTCTCGAGCCACAACACTTCCACTTCGGTGAGATCGCTCATGCCGCCGCTCCGTGAAGCTGGAACCGGAAGCCGTGAGCTTTGGGGTTGGTGGAGATCGTGTGCGACTTCTGAAAGCGAACAGGACTGACGGCCCGCCATTGCCAGTCGCCTCGAATGCGGCTTGTGGTCTCGTCCGTTAGAAGAAATCCGAAGGATTTCTGGTTAGTAAAGTTAGAGCGGCCGGAAAGCGCGGAGAAACAAGCTCTTAGGCTTGATTCTGGTCCCCGATAGCACGAGGATCGGGTCCCCGATAGCACGAGGGTTGCGGTCCCCGATAGCACGAGTTGATTCACAGGTTGTCCTCCGAATTTGGGATGAAACCGCGCCGGCGCAGGCGTGCCGTTAAGGGATCGACAGGCCTAGGCGCGAAGTTGAGCCGCTCGGCACCGTTCCGGTCGCGTGTGAGCACGAGCTGATAGCCGGGCAATGTCTGACGTTGGACGATTTGACGTACGTCGTAAGCAAAGTGCTTAAGCGGCGAGAGGATGCCGGACTTGGCATGGAGATGCACAAGATCAAAACTCCAGCCGCCGTCCTGCCGACCGCCGTGCTTGCGCACAAGGCGATAAAGCCAGCGCTCAAGCCCGCCCGTCAGCTCGAAATAGGCGCGGTCGATCGTCAGCACGAGCGCGTCATCGATGACGCCCGCATAGAACCAATCAGGGAGGATCAATTCGAGCCCGAATGGGCGGCCATTTTCATCGGCCGTTTCCTTCCACTCGTTGATCCAGGAGAACCGATGCCGCCGCCGTTCTGTTGGCTGGCGGATCGACGTCAGCACGGTCGTTGACTGCAGTCTGTCGAGACCCGCCTTCAGCCGGTCATAGTCACGCGCGCTGGTGCCACGGCCGACGAACGTCAAAATCTCGTAAGGCGTAGCAGCCATCAGGCGCGACGTCTTCAGGCCGGCGTCACGGGCTTCGACGATCTGGGAAGCGGCCCAGATCAGAACGTCTGCATCCCAGATGGTCGCCATGCCGTGTTTGGGCACAGCCTCGACCCGAATTGCGATCGCACCGGCACGGAAATCGATCGGCACGATCCGTTTGGTCTTTGCCAGCGAGAAGAACGGATAAGCCATCAGATCCTGCGCGTCGCGGGGCGCGAGATCGCCGGGCAGCGCCCGAAAGAGCTCAAGCTGATCCAGCTCGGAATGGTGTTTGCGCCGCATGGTCACTGCCTTCACGCGGCGATCAGCGGCGTTCCTGGCCCGCATACGGGCGCAGCACCGGGTGCTTCTTGGCCGGCAGCACGGTCCCCTTCCCCGGGTCCGACGTCGACGTCTTGGCGCCGAGGTCGGCCCACGCTTTCAGGTCATCTACGGCGTAGACGACACGTCCGCCAATCTTTCGATACGTCGGTCCGGTGCCGTATGTGCGGTGCTTCTCTAGCGTGCGACCGGAGAGGCCAAGATAGCGCGCAGCCTCCGGGGTACGCAGGAAGCGCGGGGGTAGACCGGCCATCGGATCGGGCATTTGAGAACTCCAGGAGGACAGCGCACCACGCATGGCGGCGCCGGCGTGTGTGCGGTCATCATGGAGAAGCAAGTTCTCGGAGGGGGATGCCGAATTTGGAGGGGGTGGTTTTCGATACCCCTGAGCGGAAGGACCATTCGTCCCTGAGTCCAGGCCGCAGAAATTTGCGGTAACCACCGCGCATCAACGCGAGGCCGCTTTGCACCAGGCGGATCGTTCGATTACGCAGATCATGGGTCTTCCAGGCGCGATCGGGGACGCGCTTCTTGCCGAACAGCGCTTCAGCGATAACGCGATAGCTAGCGCCCGCGCTGTGCGCGTCGAGCGCACGGATCGCAGCACTCAAGCGCTCGCGCCGCTGTTTTGATAGTTGATGAAAGGCAGGACGTGGCGAGCGTCCATTGATCGAGCGCCACAGGTGCCGGGCTGCCTAGGCCCGCACTTCTAAATCGCCGTCAAACGGCAGTTCGGCCGCATATGACGCGTCGAGTACCGGCGCGTCTTTGGACCAAATGCGGTGGTCCTCAGGTCGAAATACATACTATAGGAGATAAACCTCATAGTATGTAAAGACGCAATTTGCGCCGATGGACATGCGCAAGTTGCTTGGTCGGAATTTCGCAAGACTACGGAAGCAGAAGCGCTTCACGCAGGAGAAATTCGCCGAAGTGTCCGGATTTACCCAACAGTATATCAGTGACTTAGAGCGTGGCCGTCGCAATCCAACTGTCGTCACTCTATTTGAGCTCGCCAGCACGTTGGGCGTTAGTCATGTCGATCTAGTCCTCCCAGATGAAGAGGCACGAGACGAACGGCCAAAACCTGGCAAGCGGCGGTGATTGAGCTGCAAATCGCACGCTATGCCCCTCCGGGCCGGCCCCTGGGGCGTTTGCGACGCGGACGAATGCAGTGTTGCGGCTGAAAACGCGGCAAGCGAGCTAGGTAAGAGCTGCACGGCTCGATGCGCGATGCACGGACTGAGGGCGGGCTTTAGGAAGCCCCGCCCGATCTGTTCGGGCGGGGCTTGATTGAGCGAGCTTACTCGCCGTTCTTGCGCGGCCGCGACCACAAGAGCGTGTAGCCTTCGCCGCCTTCGTCGTCGAAGAGGTTCGCGTAGATCGGCGCGTTGAACGAGGGGTCATCGAGCTTGAGCGAGAGGTAGTCGCGCCCCTCTTCGGAACGCTTCGACCACGCTGCGCCGATCTCGGCCCGGCCCACGTAGATGCGGTGGCTGGGCGCGTTCTCGTTCGAGCGGTTGGTTTCGGCGACGATGCGGACGCCCTTAGCTTGCAGGCTCAGGGTGACGATCTCGCCCTGGAAATCGTTGCCGACCTTCTTGAAAGAACCGATGTTAGCCATGTCACTTCTCCTGTTGTGTTTCGAGCCCGCGACCACCGCGGCCTCGATGGCGATGGACAGGCCGAGGACGATCGGCGACGCACCCGCTCGCGGGCCGAAGCGCAGCGGAGGACGCCGTTGTTGCGACTTTCTTGCCTCGCGAGGAATGGGCGTAAGCCCAGGGGAAGAAAGTCGCATCAACGGCGTTGCGGCTCAGACGATCGAGGCGAAGCCGGTCTTCGGCCAGATCAAGCCATCAAAGAGGCCACGTGCGTCCGCGTGCTGAACCGCGATCTCGGGAGAAGACTTGCCGAATCTCGGTTGAACTGCACAAGAGGTTGAAACGTTTCGGAGGAGAAATAGAAACAATCTGCCGCAAAAGGCGGTATCGTCCCCGATAGAACGATCGAGGGGCTGCGCGCCGCACCACCGCATCTACGTGGGCCGGACTCAATTGGACCGACTTGGTCGAAGCGCACCGAAGAGGGGCGCGACTACCTCTCGCTCTAATCACGCTGACCCCGCGTTCAACGCGCCGATCTACGTGAACCTGTTTGAAGGTGAGGAAGGCGAGGAAGGATCATCCCTCGTGCGTGGCGACCGTGAGAACGGATTGAGACGATTGCTTCACCAGCCCGGCCGGCTGAACAGGCGCGTCTCGGCAAAAACGGTCAAGCGCGTCAACGCCGTGCCGCCAATGCAAACCGCGCCCAGGCAAGCGAAGGCCTCACGCCAAACCAGCGACGGCACCCCGATCTGCGATAGCGCGAACACCACATGATAGCCGGCGACGGCGGCGGGAACAGCGAATGATGTCGCGATCGCGATGCGCAAGGCCGGGGACCGTGTAACAGCAACGGCAACCTGGCCGAGGACGAGCGTCAGCGCACCGCCGGCCGTTGCGATAAGCAGCGCGCCAATGAGGCCGGCGCCGCTCTGAAACGCCGTCATCCCGATACTCAGTGCGACGAAAAATGGCAGGGCATACACAGCGAGCGAGAAGATCGCCCAGCAGAACAGGCCAATGCCAAGTGTGTTGAGAACAAGCCCAAGGGGGAGCATGGTGGTGGCTCCATGTGCATAGATGTACCAGTCGCGCCTTCCACCACCACCGCGGCGCAGGCCTGGATATGAGACTGGAAGGAGGCGGAGTTGCGGCGTAGGCAATTCCGCCTCGAAGGCGTGGGATCGAGAAGACGGTGCTCACGCGCCGCGGAACCTCCAGACGGGGATGCCGAGCCGCTTCGCCTTGTCGGCGAGGTTGTCCTGGATGCCGGTGCCCGGGAAGTGCATGACGCCGATCGGCAGGAGTTCGAGCATGGCATCGTTGCGCTTGAACGGTGCTGCCTTGGCATGTTTCGTCCAGTCGGGCTTGAAAGCGATCTGCGGCACCTTGCGGGTGACCGCCCATTTGGAGGCGATCAGTTCGGCACCTTTCGGTGAGCCGCCATGGAGCAGCACCATGTCGAGATGCTTGGCGTGAATCTTGTCAAGACGATCCCAGATGAGGTGGTGGTCGTTGAAGTCGAGCCCTCCGGTGAGCGCGATCTTCGGCCCTGACGGCAGCATGACCTCCGTCTCGGCTCGGCGCTTGGCCGCGACGAAGTCGCGGGAGTCGATCATCGCTGCGGTCAGCGTGCGGTGGTTCACCAGCGATCCCGATCGGGGGCGCCAGAATGAGCCGGTGTGTGTCTCAAACCGCTCGATGGCCTGGTCACGGAAGAGTTCCAGGCAATTGCGGCGCTCGATCAACGTGATGCCTTCGGCCGTGACACGCTCGAGTTCGACCGATTGCACTTCGGAGCCATTCTGTTCGCGTTGGCTTTTCTGCTGCGTCCGTTCGTTATCGTCCAGTTGGCGTTGAATGCGATCGACGGCTCGATGAAACAGGTTGACGGTCGACCAAAGCAGATCGTCAAGGTCCGGCTCGAGGCGTGTGTCGCTCAACGTCGCGACCAGGGCGTCGAAGATATCGGCAACGGCCCCGGCGACGATTTTGCCTTCAGGGAGCGGTCGTGGATCGGGCTGGTCGTCGAATGGGCGGTAGCCGAAGAGCTGCAGTTCGGTGAGGACGTTGTCAGTTGGAGAAGAGGTGTGCGGTGGTTCGATGTCGTCGTGATCGGTCATGGCGGAGAGTCCTTTGCCGGATCGGCCGCGCCCATCGCGGCCTTCGTGGCGATCACTCAGACGGCGGGCGGAGCGGGCCAGAACCCGGAGCGGCGCGGAGGGCCGAAGCGGCAGCGGAGGATGGCGGAGGCCGGCTATTTTGCTTCGCGATGCAAAGCGCGCCGCCCAGATAGATAACGTGTCTTCCGATTGCCGGCGCGCGGCGGAAAATAGCCGGTCGCAGCCATTGCCGGCCCGAGCCGCTTGCCGTCCGATCGCCCTCTAGAAGGCCGTGGTCGCGTCCTCTTCCGGCATTGGTCTCGCGATAGCCGACCGATGAACGTCGATCGAACACCGGAGCTATTCCGCAGCTACGTCCACGAATGCAGGAAGCGAACGACGTCTTCTGGTACGAGTTGAAGTCGCAACGCTGCTCGGAGGGGCTCAAGCCCGAAGATGTGCAGATCTTCGTTGAAGTCACCGGACCGAGGCGACAATGCAATCGCTTCAACGCCGGCGTCTGCCGCGCGCTGGGTGAGAATGGCCTGTACGGCATCGCCAGCGGCGTCGGCATCGCGGGCGATATAGAGACGACGCAGGCTCGATGGCAGCAACATTGCAGAGAGGTGATTGGCCGAGAGCGCAGCGGTCATGGGCAAGGTCGGCAGCACGTAGCGCAGCGACAGCATGGTCTCGATCCCCTCGCCGGCCGCAAGCACGTCGTCCACCACACCGAAGCGAACGGCGTTGCCGAGCAGGTCGCCCATGGCCCGCCGTGGCGTGTCGATCGGAGCCTTTCCAAGCCGTATGCGATCAAAACCGTCTGGATCGAGCCAGGTGCGGTGCACACCAGTCATCCTTCCCTCGAGGTCCGTGACGGAGGCAATCATCGCCGGCCAGGTTTCGGTCGGTAGATGCTCGTCCGGCCGATAGTAGCAACGAGGATGGAAGCGGAGGCTGCCACCATGGTGGACGTTGGCTATTCCGCGACGCTGCAAGTACGTCTCGGCTACCGTCCCTTCAATCGGGCTGGACATCGCAAAGAGCCGACGTGCCGCCTCTTGTGATCCGGCCGGCGCTGACGAACGAACAGCTTTCGGAGCCGATTGCTGCTCGGGACGAGGTAGTTTCAGAAAGCGCCTCGCCTCTTCGGCCACCTCGCGGAAATCATGCAAGCCCCGGCTTTCGCGGATGATGTCGAGGAGATCGCCATGTTCCCCGGTTGCGGCATCGGTCCACTTGCCGGCGGGGCCCTTCGCCGATTCCTGGAGGCGCACGAAGAGCGAGCGGCCCGGCGTGTTGTGGACGTCGCCGACCAGCCAGTACCGCCCCGCCCGCTTGCCATTGGAGAGATAGTGTCGGCACACCGCCTCGGCCTCGCGGGCGAGCCGGTCTGCCAGTTCGGAGGCATCGCGGGACATCACGCGGCCTCCCGATCACCAATGCGCACAATCGGATAGCTGTCGAGCACCTTCGACAGGATCTCGATGCCGCTTGTGTCCGTCGGCACGAACATGCGCAGCTTCCAGGAGATGATCTCCCCAAAGAGGCCGTAAGCCCGGAGGCGATCGCGCATCGTATCGTTGAAGCCGGACAATTCGATGCGGTATGCGCCCATGACCCGGACGCGGCGAAGCTGGAGCTCCTCCGCGAGATCGAGGACAGTTCGTCCCTCCATCAGCGCGGCAAAGGCAGCGTCCGGGGTCAGTGCGGGTGCGCCCGCCGCAAGGACGCTTGCGACCCAGATCGCAGAGACCTTGCGGCCGATGATGCGTTCGCCCGCATCGGTCTGAAGCCGATAGACGCGGGTCGATTCGTTCGGCAGCTGCTTCCAGATGGGTAACAGCAAGCCTGCCACAACGTGGATCGTGCTTTCGGTGAACGCTGGGATCTCAGCAAGCTCCGCCAGCCAGGCCGCAGCGAAGCGCTCACGGTCCGCTTCGAGCCAATGGCTTTCCGTCATCATGCTTAGGGGGACCCTGTGCTGCTCCATCGGCCGGATCAGGCTGACGCGCCGCTCAATTTCGCCGTCATCGAGCATGACGCTCGCCGCCGCGACCTGCACCGCAGCTCGCCCCGAGCGTTCATTGATCAACGGGACAGCCTGACGATCGGAAAGATGAGCAAAAGCGTCATCCAGACTCACCGGATGATTGCGCTGACGTTGGGTGATCGTGAGCAGCCGGGTCTCGGCGCCCGTGCCCGAATGGACATAGATCGTCCGCCGGTCGGTGACGACAAAGCTTTCGGCGCGTAGCGTTTCCAGCCCGACGTCGTAGATGCCGGACGCGACCGCGCCCTCGATCCGAGCACTCAACAGCTGCTCGAAGGCAGTGAACAGGACATTCTGAAGGTCGATGGTAAGGGCCAGCAACCTGTTCAGGAAGGTCGTGATCGGCGGCAGGTCATCCCTGAGCCCATTGGTATCCATCAGCTTCAGGCCGGTCGCATCCTCAAACCTCTCAAGCGTGCATCCCTCGACCTTGCCTCGCGCGAGCAGCGTGTAGAGCTGACGCAACGCATCACGTCCGTACTGGCTCTCGAGGTTGTCCTCGGGCCGGAACAGGCCCTGCCCTCCGGTCTGGCGCTGGCCGCGCGTAATGGCCCCCAAGGTGTCGAGCCGGCGGGCAATGGTGCTGAGAAAGCGCTTTTCGGCCTTCACGTCGGTCGCAATCGGGCGAAATAGCGGTGGCTGCGCCTGGTTGATTCGGTTGGTGCGGCCGAGGCCCTGGATCGCGGCGTCGGCCTTCCAGCCGGGCTCGAGTAGGTAATGGACCCGCAACCGGCGATTCCGGGCCGACAGTTCCGCGTGGTAGCTCCTTCCCGTACCGCCCGCGTCGGAGAACACGAGGATGCGCTTGACGTCATCCATGAAGGCCGAGGTCTCCGCGAGGTTCGCCGAGCCGGCTCGGTTTTCGACCACCAGCCGGTCGCCCTTGCGAACGATGCGGCGCGAGCGGCCGGTCACCTCGGCGACCATGTCGGTGCCAAAGCGCTGCACGACCTGATCCAGCGCGCCAGGTACCGGCGGCAATGAGGCGAGCTTCTCAATCAAACGGTCGCGGCGCGCGACGGCTTCGCGGCTCTCGACCGGCTGGCCGTCGCGATAGACAGGTCGGGAGCAGAGGTTGCCTTCCGAGTCGCTAAAGGGCTCGTAGAGCTGCACCGGGAAGGAATGGGCGAGATAGTCGAGGACATACTCGCGCGGGGTGATGTCGACCTGGACGTCGCCCCATTCTTCAGTCGGGATCTCGGCGAGCCGGCGCGCCATCAGTGCTTCTCCCGTCGACACGATCTGGATGACCGCGGCGTGTCCAGCCTCAAGATCTTTCTCGATCGATCGGATCAGCGACGGCGTCTTCATCGATGTCAGGAGATGCCCAAAGAAGCGCTGCTTGGCGCTCTCGAAGGCGGAGCGGGCGGCGGATTTGGCCTGCCCGTTCAGCGTCCCAGTTTCGCCGGTAATGTTGGCCGCTCGCATCGCGGCGTCGAGATTGTTATGGATGATACCGAACGCCTTGGCATAGGCATCGTAGATACGGACCTGCTCCGGCGTCAGCTTGTGCTCGACGAGATCGTACTCGACGCCCTCATAAGAGAGCGAGCGAGCCGCATAGAGACCGAGCGCCTTGAGGTCGCGTGCCAGCACCTCCATGGCCGCGACGCCGCCCTCCTCGATCGCTTCGACGAACTCGGCACGCGTGGCAAACGGGAAGTCGGCGCCGCCCCAAAGGCCGAGGCGTTGGGCATAAGCGAGGTTATGAACCGTGGTGGCGCCCGTCGCCGACACATAAACCACGCGTGCATTCGGCAAGGCGTGCTGAAGCCTCAGGCCCGCGCGCCCCTGCTGAGAGGCCGCCTGGTCGCCGCGCTCGCCCTTGCCCCCGACCGCATTCTGCATGGCGTGGCTCTCGTCGAAGACGATCACTCCGTCGAAGTCGGAGCCCAACCATTCGACGATCTGCCTGACACGCGAAAGCTTTTCGCCCCACTCATCGTTCCGTAGCGTGGCGTAGGTGGTAAATAGGATGCCATCCGAAAGCCGGATCGGGGTGCCCTGGCGAAACCGCGACAGCGGCGTAACGAGCAATCGCTCCATGCCGAGTGCGGACCAGTCGCGCTGCGCGTCCTCGATGAGTTTGTCGGACTTGCTGATCCAGACCGCGCGGTGGCGGCCCTTGAGCCAGTTGTCGAGCAGGATCCCTGCGACCTGCCGCCCCTTGCCAGCGCCGGTGCCATCGCCCAAGAACCAGCCTCGGCGAAAGCGGACGGCATTCTCTGCATCGTCGTGAGCTGCAGCCACGACGTCAAAGGTCGCGTCGCTCGTCCAGAAGCCAGCGAGAAACTCAGAATGCGCTTCGCCGGCATAGGTGATGCTCTCGAGCTGCGCGTCCGACAGAATTCCATCTGCCACCAAGCTCGAAGGCAGGTGCGGCCGGTAGGACGGCTTCGGCGGCGCAACGGAGGCCATCGCCGCCGACTGCACGAGTTTGGTCGGGTGTGCGCACGATCCGGGAATACGGATCGATTGCAGTCCGTATTCCTCATAAAGCGCGTCGGTAAGCCGAGCACCTTCCGGCGGCGACCATTCGACCGCCTCGTACGCAAGTTCGACGCCTTCTGGTGCAGCGGCTATTGAAGAAGACGATGAGCGCGGTGCGACGGCGCTGGTCGGTCGCGACATCGCTGGCCGTTCGATAGCAGCGACCTCCGATGGCGTGGCGACGGGCAACCTCGGACGCACATGCTTGGTCACCCAACCAAGCAAGGTAGCGACATCGGCCGCCATTCCTGGCGAGGCAAGAAAAGCCGTCGGATCGGCAGCAGGCAGCTTGTCGATCACAAGCAGCCTTGTGTCCGTCTGAGTCCCGTGCTTGGCGTAAACGGCGCCGTCGATCGCCGCAGAAAACACCACCCGCCCGCGTTCCTGCAGCCGCACAAAGGCGTCTCGCCATGCTGGGTTATCCGGCGCGAAGCTGGCGCCAGTGATGGCGACGAGGCGTCCACCGTCGCAAAGACGCGCGAGCGCTGAAGTGATGTGACGAAGAGCCGCATCCGCCATCCGTCGATCGACATTCGCCACCGCGGAGAACGGCGGGTTCATCAGAACGACGCTCGGCGCGACACTCACGTCGAGGTGGTCATCGATCTGAGCAGCATCGAACCGCGTGACGTTAACGCCCGCGAATAGATGCTCGAGCAACCCCGCCCGGGTCTCGGCCAACTCGTTCAAGATCAAGGCGCCCCCGGCGAGCTCTGCAAAGAAGGCGAGCAAGCCGGTCCCCGCGGAAGGCTCCAGAACGCGATCGACCGATGTAATGCCGGCTGCAGAGCATGCGACCAGTCCCAGCGGAATGGGCGTCGAGAATTGCTGAAGCGCCTGGCTGTCCTCGGAACGCCGCGTGTGGGTCGGCAGGCAGTTCGCGACTTTCGCTAGCATCGGCAGCATGGCAGCCGTCGAGCCAGCCCTGGCCCGTATGGCCGGTCCGAACTTGCGAAGAAACAGAACGGTTGCCGCCTCGCAGACGTCATAGGCGGTCTTCCAGTTCCAGGCGCCGGCCGCGTCGGAGGCGCCGAAGGCAGCCTCCATGGCGCTACGCAGAACAGCGGCATCGATGCGCCGGCCGAGTTCGAGCTCGGTCAGGAGCTGTCGCGCGGCCCTGACAGCGGCGGAGGTGAAAGTTGCAGCGGCGCGCAACGAAAGCGGCGCGGCGGCAGCGCCGCCGGCGAGAGATTCGGTCATGGCAGGGTTCTTTCGGAGAGCAGGAAGGGGTCGAACCGCCAGGCGCTCTCCTTTGACCCCGACGGCTCAAACCCGTCCCGGCCCGGCTCTCCCTCTCAAGCCTCGCTCAGAAGAATGGGGACCGGCGCTGTGCACCGGTCCCCGCGCTACCGCGGGACGGCTGTGCCATCCCGCTCCATGATGTCACTCAGTGCCGACTCGATTTCGCCGAGACGCTGATCGACCTCGTCGGGCAATTCATGGCAATCCTGGCAATCGGACTCAAGTTTAGCCTGCTCGGCGGTGAGAGCATCGATGGTGGCCTGCTCCTCAGGCGAGAGATCGACGGGTTTGCCTTCGATTTCTCTTAGGCCCTGAGTGTGACCGTAGGAGAATTCTACGGCGACGGAGATCCACTTCCAGCCTTCGGCCGCAATCGCCTCAGCTTCGGCTTTGAGCTTTTTGGTTACGAGGCGGTCGAGCAACACGACGTCCTGCAGCCAGCCGCCGTCGTCGTGCTCGAATAAATCCCGCAGAACACCGCCACCCGCGTGCTGATAGGTATCGAGGCCCACAAACTGCGCCCGGCGATCGGACCCGCGCACGGTGTTCTCGGTGAGCAGCCGGCGGATCTGGTAAGGTTCGTCATAACCAGAACGGCTGACGTTCTCCCAGACTTGCTCCTGGCGGGCGTGATCGGCTGTGACCGAGAACGCCATGAGCTGCTCGAGCGTCATGCCTTCTTCGGCATAGACCTCATGCAGCTTCGGCGACACCGACGCCAGCCGCAGCCGCTGCTTGACGATCGCAGGGTTCACGAAGTGCCGGGCGGCAATGTCTTCTTCGCTCATGCCGAGGTCGCGGAGGATCTGAAAGGCCCGAAACTGATCAAGCGGATGCAGGCCGACCCGCTCATCGTTCTCCGCCACCGAATCGTCCTCGGCGATGCCCCCTTCGCGAACGACGCATGGCACCGCTTGCGTCTTCGCCATGCGCTTCTGTTTCACCAGGAGCTCGAGAGCGCGATAGTGCCTGCCGCCCGCGGGCACCTCGAACATGCCGGTCTCGTTGCCATCTGTATCAACGACGGCCCGGACACTCAGACTTTGCAGAAGCGTACGCTGCGCGATGCTCTCGGCTAGCTGCTCGATCGAGACACCGGCCTTGACGCGGCGAACGTTCGACTGGCTGAGTACGAGCTTGTTGAAGGGAATGTCCCGGGAAGGCGACAGCGTGATCTTTTAAACGGCTTTCGTCATCTTGGCTCTCCACGACGGGCGGCCGAAAGACTCTCTCTCGGCTACCAACCCGTCGCAAACGGCCTCCCCTCCTCTCACTCTCGCGCGGCCACGAGGCCAAGCATCACGCCGCCTCATGATCGGCCACAACCGAATCCAGCGACGCGGGCTCAATGGGCCCGGGAACGAAGCCGAGCAAATAGTCCGCGGCCTTGCTCGCCTGCGAAGCGGCACGCACGATGGCCCGATTGTCTTCGCGCAGGACTTCAAGCCAGGAGCCGATATAGTCGGCATGGCGCACGGTCGGGACGATCCCGAGCGATGCGCAGCTGAATGCGGAACTCAACTCGGCAACCAGTTCTTCGAAGGCATATTTCTTGGTACCGTAGGATCCGCTCTGGTCGCGATTGAGACGCGAGGGGTGCCCGGTCGCATGACCGAGTTCATGCAAGGCCGTACGGTGCCAGTTGATGGGTTCGAAATAGGCCTGCGGCGGCGGGACCTGAACATAGTCTTCGGCTGTTGCGTAGAATGCGCGATCTCCACCGATCCGAAATGGAATTCCGCTGGCCTTGATCAGGGCGTCGACCCTGGGTTCGATGAGGCCAGCCGGCGGGGGCGGCGCAGCGGCGGCGATGCCATCGGGCAGTTCCTCACACTGATCGATGTTGAAAACGGTAAATCGTTTGAGGAATGGAATTGCCTGCGCGTCCTCGCCGGTCTCAGCGGCGCGTTGCTTTTCGTCATTCGGCACGAAACGATCCGCGTAGACAACGCTGGTGCCGCGCTCTCCCTTGCGAACGTGACTACCAAGCGAGAGCGCCTGGCGGAAGGTGAGCCAACTTTGACCGGTAAATCCGCGTTCGATCACGGCTCCCCAGAGGATGAGGATGTTCACACCACTGTATTGCCTGTTGGTCGACGCGTTTTTCGGCATGGCCAGCGGAGCTTTCGCCGCGGCCGTACCCCAAGGCTGAACCCAGGGGACACGTCCGGCCTCAAGCTCGGCAATGATCCTGTCGGTGATTTCGTTATAGAGGTTCGCCCCGTCCTGGCCGGCGCGCGCGTAAGCAGTAGGGTTTGACATCGCGGGTCTCCGCGACGGGCGCCACGAGCCTCTCTCACAGCTTGTAACCCGTCACGGAAAAACCCAGCCCGCACTCTTACTCTCTGCCTCTAGCGCAATCTTCCCGAGGCCGCAGGGCCCCGACCAGGCGTGCGCCAAGGGCGCATCGCCTCAACGGAAACTGGCACCCGGAGAGCGTGAGCATAGCGACCCGAAGGGGCACGCGGGTCCGAGTGCAGCGACGAGACCGGTTCAATAGCGGCACCCGGGAACGGGGCAGTGATAGCGATCGCCGCAGGCGAGCCCCTTTCCCGAGTGCCCCCGGCGAGGAGCACCAAAGCTCTAGTGCGAGGGATCAAAGCCGCAAGGCCGAGACGCTGCGCGGCTCGGTTCACGAGAGCCCGGTGCGGCTCTTGCCGCACGCGCAAAAACATGAGCGAACGGGATGCAGGCAATGATACGAGAACGGACCAGCATTTTCACCGGAGTCTCACCATTATGGGAGAGAGGCCTGAGGGCGGAGCGAAAGCGAAGACCACTCGCGGGACGTAGCAAAAGAGGCACCCGCAGGAGGGTCAGCATAGCGCCGACGCGTAGCGGCGGGACCCGGGACCGAGTGCAGTCGCGAGACCGGTTAAGAAGGCACCCGACCCGAAGGGCAGTGATAGCGACGCCGGCACGCAATGACGGCGGGCCCGAGGGCGAGTGCCTCCGGCGAGCGACTCAATGCGGCTTCACGTCTGCTTGGTATCAATTTTGCTTTTGTGATAACGTCTCACTCGTGCGCATGTCGATGCACGGCGTGGGCATGTTCACTGAGAGCCAATTCTTACAGAGGACGACATGGCCAAGAAAGCGAAGAAGGCAAAGAAGACCGCGAAGGCAGCCACCAAGAAGGTGGCAAAGAAGACTTCAAAGAAAAAGAAGTAGTCGTATCGGCTACTGATCTATTGCCGCCTCCGGGTCGCAACCCGGATGAATAGCGAGACCTTCCCAAAGGATATGAAGCGTCCTTTGCAGCCGTTCGGTATCGCGGCACGCTAAGATAAGGCCGGACCTTTGTGCAGGTGGCTGCTGCATAAAGGTCCGGTTTTTCGTTTCTGCCCCCGCGAGCACGTGATTTGCTCGGGCGCGAGGGATCAAAGCCGCAAGGCCGAGACGCTGCGCGGCTCGGTTCACGAGAGCCCGGTGCGGCGACAGCCGCACGCGCAAAACGGATAAGACGTCTGAAATATCGGAAAGCAGTTTCTTCAGTTCGTTCTCGCCCACCCTGGCACCTGGCCGGCTGGAAAATTCGGCCTTCGAAAAACCACGAGATCCCACGATCCGGAATCCCAATCGTGTGTTAGCGGTGGGGAACGTCTGCGGGACTAAACGATTCGTCTCAGCGTGGGAGAACCTTTCAATGCTGATGACCAAGCAGAGACGGCCAGTGATCCGCACCCTGCGCGGTTGGGCGATCAACGTGCTGAACGAAGCTGGCGCCATCCGCGAGTGCGAGGAGCACGGTTGGATGCAGGACCGGGCCGATCCGCATGCCCGAGAGCGAGCCTTCGATATCGCCCGTCGAGACCTGCCGGAAGGTGTATCCCGTGAAGCAGCGGAGGCCGCGGTTCGCGGCGTGCTGGACTCGATTGGTGATACTTGCCCAGAATGCCTCCCTGACGAGAAGGACCGGCGCTAGGCCCGACGCCGACCCTCTCCGACTCAGCGGCCCAGCCGTTTCTCTACACGCTTGCGCGAATTGCCGACCGTCTTGACTGCTTTTTTGACCGCGGGTGCCGACCTTCCTTTCTTCTTTGCCTCGTACTGCACTTCGTAGTCCTGCCCGCCAGCCACACGCGCCCGGTCCTGTTTTCGTCCGCGCGCTGTCTTGCTCTTCTTCGCTACCGCCATCGGTGCCTCCTGTTGCGACATCGAAGCAACGTTGCAAGGATTCGCAGGTTCCGGAACGATTTGAACTGTGCAAATTTGAATCGCTGTCGCGTGGAGTTCTTCAGTGGCTTTTCGCGCGCAAAAGGCCGGCGGCTATCGGCGTCAAGGCGCTTTTCCCCGGCTTCATCGGACCGGCCCCGGCCACCTCGAGCGATAAGGTGCCGTCCATGCATTACGCAACACGCTCCGAAGGAATGGCCCTTGAATGAGCCGGACGTCGACCCTGCCCAAGCGCCTACAGCCAATGCTCGCTACGCTCACCGACGCGCCGTTCGACGACCCCGACTGGGTTTTCGAGGATAAATACGATGGCTTCCGGATGATCGCGGAAATCCGGCGGGGCAAGGTTTCGCTGTATAGCCGCAACGGCAAGATCATCAGCCGCAGCTATATCGAGATCGCCAAAGCGCTGGAGGGGGTGAAGGGCGACGCCGTGATCGATGGCGAGCTCGTCGCGATCGGAAAGGACAGCGTCTCGCATTTCCAGCTGCTTCAGAACGCGCTGCGTCATGAAGCCAAGCTCCTGTATTGCGCCTTCGATCTCATGTTTCAGAATACAGTTGACTTGCGCAAACAGCCTCTGCTGGAGCGCAAGGAGCGGCTGAAAGCGATCCTGCCGCGCCACCGGCTGATCGCCTTCAGCAGACACCGCAAAGCGAACGGCACGAAATTCTTCGCCGAGGCCGAGCGGAAGGGTCTGGAAGGCGTCATGGCGAAGCGCGCCGACAGCGTGTATGCATCCGGAAGCCGGACGGCGGATTGGCTGAAGATCAAGACAGCAAAGCGGCAGGAAGTGGTGATCGCGGGCTTCACAGCGCCCAAGCGCACCAGGCCGTTCTTCGGCGCCCTGGTCCTCGCCGTGCGGGAAGACGACACATGGCGCTATATCGGACATGTCGGCACTGGCTTCAGCCACAAGGTTCTGGCAGACCTCCATGCCAGGCTCGTGAAGCTGGCGACCCCTAAATCACCCTTCCCTGCCAAAGTGAAGGACGAGGGCGCCACGACCTGGGTCAAGCCCTCATTGGTTGCCGAGGTCAAATTTGCGGAGTGGACGAGCAAGGGCGAACTGCGCCAGCCCGTCTACCTCGGGCTCAGGTCCGACAAGCGGGCGAAGGAGGTCGTGCGCGAGCAAGAACGTCCGCGCAAATAGCTCCTTCCCTCCGGGCGTAACCCCGGCAAACGGAAGGATTGACGCTCTCCCCTCCTCCGGCTCGCCGCGGTGGGCACTCAGTCGCCTCCAAGGTCGTGGATTTCTGGTCGCATGCCGTCAGGCGTGAGTTCGAGCGTCGCAAACGTGATCGGCAGCTTGAAACGCCGGGGTCCCGCGCTGCCGGGATTCAGATAGAGAACGCCACCGACCCTGTCGATCTTCGGCACGTGGGAATGCCCGGAGACGATGACGTCGATGTCGGCGCCGGGGTTGGCCTTCAGTGTCTTCAGGTCGTGCAGAACGTAGACCGATTTTCCCGCCAGGCGCACAAGGTTCGTCACCGGATATTCGCGGGCCCACTCGCCACTGTCCACGTTTCCGCGAATGGCCGTGACGGGCGCGATGCGGCGAAGCGCGTCCACGATCTCGGGGCGCCCGATGTCGCCGGCATGGATGATATGATCGACGCCCGTCAGGCCTCGTTCCGCCTCGGGCCTCAACAGACCGTGCGTGTCCGAAATGATTCCAATCCTGAACATCATTTCCCAGCGCTCTCAACCGCGATCGCCAAAAGACGATCGACAAAGTCTACCTGAGCGGACAGCATCTTGGTCCGCGCGAGCCCAATATCAAACCATTCTGCGCGGTCGACTTCGGGAAAGCTCTGCCGTCGACCGCTTCTGGGCGGCCATTCGATATCGAACGTATTGCTGGTCAGCGCCGCCGGGTCAAAATGGCCCTCGCCAGCGAATGCGATGACGCGCTTGCCTCCTCGCTGCCGGACTTCCCCCAGTGCCTTGAGTGGACCAATCGAAGCGCTCGGGCCGAGTTCTTCGGCAAATTCGCGTCGAGCGACGTGCTCCGGAGCATCATTGCCATCGATTTCGCCCTTAGGAATGGACCAGGCACCATCATCCTTCTTGCGCCAGAACGGACCGCCGGGATGAACGAGCAATACCTCGAGCCCACGAACGCTCTTGCGGTATGCGAGAATACCCGCACTCAAGATCGATCTCCTGGAAATCTTATTCACCGCAGCCATATCGCTTCTACTTTGCAGAGCACGAGAGCTGGCGAGCCGCCGTCCCGGCATACCGGACCGCGCTCGCCGAGCGCCTGCTTAGCCTCGTCCACGGTCCAATGCACCTACTTCGACCTCGCGGTCGGCCGCCTTCCTGGCGCGCACCGCCCCCCCGCGCCGCCATTAGACGGCCGACGAGATGGTCTCGCGTGACCTCGTCGAGATCGGAATTTGCCATCCGTCAGAGCCTACCGCGGACAACGAAGTAGTGGCCGTCTGGCGTTCACCGGGTGCTTCACGACACCTAAGCCGACTTCCGCTGCGGCTTGGCGGCCGGCTTCTTCGCCGGCTTCTTGCCTGCGATCGGCATCAGCATTTCTTTCTGCCCGGCGGCCGCCTTGCGCGGCTTTTTGCCTGATTTCTTGGGTGCCTCTGTCGCGGACGCGCCATCTCTTCCGATGCTCTTTCGCAGCGCGTCCATCAGGTCCACCACGTTCTCGCCGCGGGGACGCGCTTTCGCGGTGATGGGTTTGCCGGCGCGCTTCTGATTGATGAGCTCGATGAGGGCGGTTTCGTACTGGTCTTCGAACTTGTCCGGCTCGAAATGGCCCGCCTTCTGATTGACGATGTGTTTGGCGAGATCGAGCATGTCCTTGGTGACTTTGACATCCTGAATGTCATCGAAATACTCATCCGCGGCACGGACTTCGTAGGGATAGCGCAACAGCGTTCCCATCAGACCTTTGTCCAGCGGCTCCAGCGCGATGATGTGCTCGCGATTGGTCAGCACCACGCGGCCGATCGCGACCTTGTTCATCTCGCGGATGGTTTCTCGAATGACGGCGAAAGCATCGTGTCCGACTTTACCGTCAGGACGCAGGTAGTAGGGGCGAATGAGATATCGCGGGTCGATCTCGCTGCGGTCGACGAACTCGTCGATCTCGATGGTTCGCGTCGATTCCAGCGCGACGTTCTCAAGTTCCTCCTTGGTCACCTCGATGAACGTATCGGTATCAACCTTGTAGCCCTTGACGATGTCTTCGTTGTCGACCTCCTCGCCGGTGTCGGCGTCGACCTTGGCGTACTTGATCCGATGGCCGGTCTTTCGGTTCAGCTGGTTGAACGAGACCTTTTCGGATTCCGAGGTGGCCGGATAGAGCGCGACCGGACAGGTGACGAGGGAAAGACGCAGGAAGCCTTTCCAGTTAGCGCGGGGGGCCATGCCGGGGGGAACTCCCATACTGATACGGATTCAAGACGAACGACCCGGCTTGGTTCCGACATGCGGCCCGTCGCCCCCGGAGGATTTTTCTCAGCGCCGGCCTGGTCGGACTCGACATTCGTTCCTGTTATGTTCTAATTCGGGCATGACCGACCGACCCGCGAGCTGGCGCATGCCGACCCCGAAACAGATGGAAAAATGGGCCGCTGAAGCTGGCCGTAGACGAGCGCCGTCCGCTGCGGGTCCAGATGCTCCCCTCCGGCCGAATATTGGGAAGCGGTCCTCAAAGACCCTCGCGCCGGCGCGACCGTGACCCATGCCCGACAGCGACGCCTTTCGGAAATCAAGGGCCACGTGCTGCGCGTTTCCTGCCGTCGCTGCGACCGGATCGTGGAAATCCAGACCGCCGATGCCGTCCGCTTGTATGGCGCCAACGCAGTCTGGAAGGACGTGGCGCAGCGGTTGCTCGACAACACCTGCCAGCAGCGCACCGGCCGACATGAAGAAGATGGGTGCTGGCCGGCGTTCGACACGCCGTAGTCGCTCTGGATTTGCCGATCCGATCTCGTTGCGCCTGGATGCCCGGATGGCCCCGAAGTATCACCCTACGCCCCTGTCGGGCGGCGATCGCAGGGCTCTGGCGAAAGAGCTCGGCAAGGCACGCGCGATGGCGAACATCCTGGCGACCCAATCGGCGGAGATGCGGGCCAAGGGCGAGGCGATGATCCAGCAAGCCGACAGGCTGCTTTGCGAAAGCTGGAACGAGCGGATGTGGAGTGACGGCGAACCAATCGATCCGTCGCCGACGATCGATCAGGCCGTGAACGGAGGCTTCCCCTGGCTGGAGATCAGGTGCGCGCGCTGCAAGACGCCGAGCGATGTCGACCTCGCGGCGATGAAGCACCCGCCGACCACCTTCGTGCACGATCTCGCCAGCCGGCTACGCTGCCGCAAATGCGCCAAGGCGGGCCGGCGTCCATCCGCGACTCTGCTACAGTTGACGTGGCAGCCGCGCCATCCTCGAACCGAATCCTGACCGATGTGCAATCTTTATTCGATCACGACCAACCAAGCCGCGATCAGCGCGCTTTTCCGCGTCGTGAACCGATACGTTGGAAATCTGGCGCCGATGCCGGGGGTTTTTCCTGACTACCAAGCTCCGATCGTGCGAAATGGAGCCGAGGGCCGCGAGCTCGCTACGGCGCGGTGGGGAATGCCATCGTCGTCAAAGGCGCTGATGGACGCCACGAAGAAACGAGCCGAGAAGATGCAGGCCAAAGGCAAGGTGGTGGATTTCAAGGAATTGCTCAGAATGGAGCCGGACAGCGGCACAACCAATATCCGCAATGTGAACAGCAAGCATTGGACGCGATGGCTGGGAATCGAAAACCGCTGCGTGGTGCCCTTCAACTCCTTTAGCGAATTCAACAAAGCCGAGGGAGGCGACACCTGGTTCGCGCTCGATGAAAGCCGTCCCCTCGCCTGCTTCGCCGGTATCTGGACCAACTGGACGTCCGTCCGGAAAGTCAAAGAAGGTGAGACAACCAACGACCTCTTCGCGTTCCTCACGACGGAGGCGAATGCCGAAGTCGGCGCCATCCATCCGAAGGCGATGCCCGTTATCCTGACGACGCCGGACGAGGTCGAGACCTGGATGACCGCGGTTAGTGATGAGGCCCTGAAGCTGCAGCGACCGCTTCCGGATGGGTCGCTTCGGATCGTCGCTCGAGGTGTCAAGGAAGATCCGGCGGGATCCGCGACGTGACGGCGGCCGACATAGATGCAGGGTGGCCGCGCGGCTCGGTTCACGAGCGCCCCCGCCCCGCAAGTCGCGCTTACGGATGGTGCCAACCGGTCGGTGCAGGTGTGTAGGGGCGTTACCTCCCGGCGCAAGCCACCGTTGCCCTTGTATCTTCTCGCAACCCCGCGTTAAGTTGAGAAACCTTTTCAGAGCCGTATTTTCGATCACATCAATTCAGGGCACGTCCGCGCATGAGAACTCTTTTTAGAATCGCTGGGTGGAGCATTACCCTAGGCGCATTGGCCTTTTTAACACTCACGACAGCCAACGCCGCCGACGATTGGACGATCAGCGGAATGGTGCTTAGCCCCAACGGCATCATCTCCGATGGCGCAATTGCCGTCTCAAAGCAAATGATCGCCGATGTGGGTCCGAGTGCGTCGATCCCGTCGTCGTCCTCGGCGATCGAAGTCCCCGGCATTATCCTCCCGGGCTTCATCGATCTGCACGACCATCTGACATGGAACGTGTTGCCACGGTGGATTCCAGCGAGGAAGTTCAACAACAGGTATGAATGGCAGGATACCGCAGAATACGACAGGGCCTTGGTGGCCCCACACAACATTGTGCTTGCTGACGCAGCCTGTGAAACCGAGATCTATGCCGAAATCAAGGCGCTCGCGGGCGGCGCGACGTCCGTCCTTGGTGGATTGCTTGCGGACGTCAAACATCCAGACAACGCGAAATGCGTGGCCAGCCTAGCCCGTAACCTGGATACGGCTTCGGGCATACCGTTCAACAAGCCGAACCCTGACCCGAAAGACTCCGTTTGCCCAACCGATGCGACGATCGACCGTACGGTGCTTGATGTAGTGGAGAATGACGTTTTCCCGCTGGAATTGATGCATGGTCGGATGGACTTCCTTCTGTGCGAGCTCAAGGCAGGGACACTGCGCGGCATGGTCGTCCATCTTTCGGAAGGCGCACCGACTGATTCCGCGGCTCATCGCGAATACACCATGCTGAGCAAGGAAATCCTGCGACAGAAGGACTTGAAGACCGGCGTTGAGTCAGCCATCGAGCGAGAAGGCCTGATCCTCATCCATGGCACGGCGCTGCGCGACCTAGATTTCAAGGGCATGAAGGAAAGTAAGGTTGGGTTAGTGTGGTCTCCACGCAGCAACGATGAACTATACGGCTCGACGGTTAATCTTGCCGCCGCCCATCTAGCGGACATCGACATGGCAATTGCTCCGGATTGGAGTCCGTCTGGCAGCGCTGGGATGCTCCAAGAGATGGGCTACGCCGCGCGGCACTATGGCGTGAAGTCCGACGACCTTATCAAGATGGCCACGTCAACACCGGCGAAGATGGCGCGCATCTCAGACTATGTCGGTAGCCTTGCTCCGAACAAGTTCGCGGATTTCGTCGTCGTCAACGTCACAGTCGATCCGACAAAGCCAACCGCTCTCGACCCTGTTGTTAAGGCCACTCCTGCCGACATTGCATTGGTCGTGGTTGGCGGCCAGCCCATCTACGGCGATCCTGCACTGTTGACCCAGCTGCTACCGACTGGAACGGCGGTTGATCAAATGACCGTCTGCGGCGCAACGAAGGCTATCTATCTCGGCCAAAGCGAAGCAGGCCTGCGTGGTTGGGGCATCGCAGACATCAAGAAGGCACTAAATGCGGCTCTTGCGAAAGGAAGCTCGAGCCTGCCTGACATTGAGTGCGACTGATCGCGTCATGGGTCTTCATTCGAAGTCATTGCAGCATCGGTTGGTTCTTTCAACGGTGCTTACAAGCAAAGCGCTCAACTGATCTGTCGGAGTTAGTCTCATGCGAAATGCCGTGCGTATATATTGCGCCATCGCTGTGATCTCGCTGCTTGCGACACTGGCCGCCGCGCGCGGCGACCAACTCACGTTTTCCGCCTGGAAGACGACAACGCCGTTCGATGGTCCTAGGACCTCACATGCCGCGGCTCTCGTCAATAACAGGATCTACATCCTAGGAGGCCTGTATGCTTCGGGAAACAGCTTCACCCTGTACAACGATGTTCAGACTGCGCTTCTCGGGAACGATGGTGCGATCGCCGAAGGCGCATGGGCGAAGACAACGCCCTTCGTCGAGGCGCGCTCGGGAATGGGCGTAACTGTCCACAAGGGCTTCATCTACGTCGTAGGCGGCTTTTCGAATAAGGGGACGCGTGCCGACGCTCAGTACGCCCGCGTGATGCCCGACGGTATGCTTGGGTCGTGGACTACCAGTCCCAACCAGCTCGCTATACCTCGTTCTAATCTCGCGTTGCAGATATACGCCACGACGTCGGGCACGAGCTATCTCGCGGCGATCGCCGGCGTCGGCGAGGTTGGCAAGGATACCGTTCATTTCGATACAATCGAGACCGCAGAGATCAATTCCGATGGCTCGCTCGGCCAGTGGAAACTATGTCCATTTCATCTCAAAGGTGGCCGTTCAGCTCCAGGCGTAGCCGTGAACAAAGGCGTACTTTATGTCGTTGGAGGATGGGGTGACCTGCTAATTGAAGACGTTTTTAGCGATGTCCAATATGCTCCAATCAGGGATGACGGCTGTCCTGACGCTTGGCACACCAATGCAGCCAGACTGAACATGCCGCTGTACGGTCATACAATGACTGTCACGTTAGCGGCTGGGAGGCCGTCGCTCGTTGTGCTCGGCGGTAATGCCGGACAGGGCAACTACTTTAACAACGTGCAATTTGCCCCCCTCGCGCCAGACAGTGAAACCGGGCGGTTTGTGTTCGACACACATCAATTCGCTGTGCCCCGCTGGGGTCAGGCCACAGTGCAATACAACAATTTTCTCTATGTTCTGGGTGGGTCGCAACGCGGAAATGGCGATTATCTGAACGACGTCCAGTTCACCGTCATGGGCAACCAGTAAGACTTCGCTCCCACTGAACGTGTTGCGTGCATCGCGTGTCACCTTCCATGGTAGACTAGAGATTTGCTGCCTCGGGTCCATCCGGAAGCGCCGCCCCACCCGCACTTGAGGGAAAGGAGCCGCCTCCGTCGCACAGGCGTCGGCCGGCGCTTTGCCCCGGCGCGCGCGGCAGTGCCCTCAGAACTCTCGTGGGAATGCTGGGGAATTCGGCCAAGATGTAGACAAAGCGGCAGAGTGGGAGAATGAAAGAGGCACTCGGAGAGCATGAAGCATCGCGACCCGAAGGAGCAGCGGTCCGATTGCAGCGACGAGACCGGTTCAATAGCGGCACCCAAGAACGGGCAGCGATAGCGGTCGCCGCAGGCGGGCACCATTCCCGGGCGCCCCGGGCGACGAGTTCCTCAGTCCTTGCGCGAGGGATCGAAGCCGGATGGCCGAGACGCGAAGCGGCTCGGTTCACGAGAGCCCGCTGCGCAGCAGCCGCACGCGCGCAAACGGAGCAACTCCGCCTAGATTAAACCCAGCGGATCTAGATTTCCTCGCGCGCATGCGTCTGCGCATCATAGATTCTGATCTGAAGCATGGGAAAGCGCCTCTTGAGTTCTTCTCCACCTGCTCTGGCGCCGTCTCTGGTCGCAAATTCGGCTTTGAGTCGGCCGTCCACTTCAAGCCCATAACCAGAAGCCGGCAGTTCACGCGTGGCTGCAACCATTTCATTCCCATTGGTGAGGTAATTGGGAATGATTGGTAGCGTGAGTCGCCCAGACCACGCTAGAGCCACCTACGCAGCAGTGACGATCGGTCATCGCACGTTGTGGATCGATGCTCGCCGCGGAGCCCATCAAGGATGGGCATTTGCATCGGCTTATTTCCGTCGGATCGTTAGCTGCGAGACGTGCACCGGGCGAAGAGCTATCCACAGGCTCCGATGCCTCGCACGATCGCATCCGATAGAGTGCACTCAGGCGCGAACGGAGCGCGGTTTCATCTAGTGGCCATGAACATGACCGATCCCCTGACCCTGTCCGAAATGGCGGCTGTGCTCGAGCAATCGCCGGACTATCGCGTCTTGCGCCGGCTCATTCCGCGATCAGAATTCGCTACGAGCAACGGTGAAGCAGTCAAGACCGCTCTCCTGCTGGATGTCGAAACAACCGGCCTGAATCCGGCCCGCGATCAGATCATCGAGCTCGGAATGGTCAAGTTCGCCTACCTGCCGGACGGCCGGACTACCCGAGTTCTCGATACCTTCAGCTGCTTCAACCAGCCGTCGGTGCCCATCCCCGCGGAGGTTACGGCTCTCACGGGGATTACCGACGAGATGGTCGATGGCCACAGCCTTGACCCGGATCGCGTTGCCGCCTTCGCGGCGGATGCTGTTGTCGTCATTGCCCACAATGCCGCTTTCGATCGCAAGTTCATCGAGCGCTACTGTCCGTCGTTTGAATATCGAGCGTGGGCGTGCTCGGTTAGCGAGATTGAATGGCGCAACCATGGTTTCGAAGGCTCACGACTGCCCTATCTGCTGATGAAGGCGGGCCTGTTTCATGAGGCTCATCGCGCCGTCGATGACTGCCTCGCGCTCCTCGAGATTCTAGCCCTGCAGCTCCCCCATCACAATCGGACTGTTCTTTCCGTGCTACTGGAACGCGCGCGGCGCAAGACCATTAGGATCTGGGCCGAGCATTCGCCGTTCGAGCTGAAGGATGAACTCAAGCGACGCGGATATCGCTGGAGTGACGGCGCCGATGGACGGCCAAAGTCATGGTACATCGATGTCGATGACGGCGATCAAAACGCGGAAATCGAGTTCTTGCAAAAGACGATCTATCAGCGGGAGCTTGAACCGCGCATTCAGAGCCTGACTGCATTCAATCGCTTTTCCGTCAGGGTCTAGTGGGGCGCGGTGCTGCTCGATGCCGAAATCTCTACGAGATCGGCAACAGGTATTGAGGGGATTGTAGGCACAACGCCGGATCAAACGCCTGCGTTGTGCCTATTCATCCGAAGGCGATTGTTCGGTCAGAGACGCCCACCGATCGTCGGGATCCCGATTTCGATTGATGTCCCTTCTACAGTTCATGTAGGCATTGGGGCGACATTCCAAGTGCGAAGAGATGCGATCGCAGATCGGCCTTCTTCAGCAATTGGCGCAGCGGCAGGCAATCAGGATAGTACCGGACGAGTGTAGCCTTAACCTCGTCAAGATTCACAATGTGCCGATCCCAGCTTATGGGTACCACGGCGAGTGCGTCTCCCTCGGGAAGTTCGTGATAGTAGAGATCGAAAAACACGTCATCCGAAAGCTCGTCGCGCTTATATTCACACTGGACCCAGTTATCGAGCTCGCAGCGGATCGCGTCGACGCGTCGGTGAACTCCTGCGCGTGCTCTCGTCCCAATCAGGATCGACTTCAGCAGTCGCCCGACCAGTTTGTGCCCCTCAATCGGCATGCGCGTCTTCGGCCGGCGCTGCGCTCCCGAAAGAAACATGCTATATGGGACCGAGTTGTTGGAGCCGCGCCGCTCGCCAGCTGTTTTGACCTCGCGCGCCTTGGCCTCGATCTCCGCCGCCTGCCCCGGGCTGACGAAGGCCGGCACGATCGGCTTCGACTCGCCATCCCAGGCCGACGCCACGATGGGAGCCGGTGCGTCCGCCAATCGCGAGATAATCGGCTCCAGCAGATACCCCTTGGACATATCGGCCAAGAGAGAGAGCGATGTCCCGCCGTCAGGGCGATACATTCCCTTCCACGGCGAAATCGCGACCACCCAACCGTGTCGGTCAGCCCATTCCTTCTGCTCGCGAGTGATGCGCTGGGCGTAAGGCTCATTGGTGCGGATGAAGGTCTTCGCTGCGGGGTCGAACCACGCTGCATCGTGATCGGAGCCCGGCATCCGATGCTGGACTTGTCCTCTGGGGAAAGATCGTTTCGCCTTTGACGGGACCAATCGGGCCGCCTCAATAAACTGAATAGTCCTGGCGGCCTCGCACGCAGCCTCCCGCGCCGCCTCCTGCGACGACGCGGTATATGTGTCTGCGAGATGATCAGGACCTTCTCGGCGCATCGTACCCAGCCCCCGCGATGCTTTGTATTGCGCCGGCTTAACAAGCGCGTCCAGAGGTCTGCCGAGCGGCATTTTCAGGATCTCACAGCCCGTAACCTTGGTCGTACGATCCCGCCAAAGAACGGAGATGTACAGTTCGGCCGACGGCCCGGGGGCTGCGAGGCCGTCTCCAAGTTTGCGCCGTGCGTGCTTGTAATTTTCGAAGCCGGCCGCCTTTGATGCCTTGTCCAAGGCGACAGCATGCTGAATGCCGTCAGACTTCTTGAATCGCTTGGCGAGCTGCTTGATGCCCTCAATAGAGGACGGACGAATGTGATCGTTCGACACGTCAGGTCTCCCGGCCCTTAGCGAAGCGTCGCCCGTCAACCACCTCTCGAGCCCGACATGACATGGCGGGAACGATTGATCTGGACAGCGCCTCAACGGCTTCGCTACGACGGGCGGCAGGCTCCTGCCGGGAGCCGACTCGAAAGATACCACGACCGAGACCTTCGGGAAAGGATGCACCCAGGATCTGGGAGGACCACAGGTTGCGCTACTGTATTACCTCTCCTGGAGGGACCTGAGATCGTGGCAGCGTCAAACTGAGGGATAGGTTGTGCGGCTCGGCCTGGGGGGAATGAATGCGTATCGTCTACTTGGAAGTAGAAAATTTCCGCGGCATCAAAACGTTGAAATGGGCACCGTCCCCCGGCATGAATTGTCTCATTGGCCCCGGGGATTCGACCAAGACCACCGTGCTGGACGCGATCGAGCTGTGCCTCAATCCCAGGTCCTACATTTTTGCTGACGACTGCGATTTCTTCGATCTCGACATAAAGGCGCCGATCCGGATCACCGTAACGCTTTCTGACCTGCCACCGCACTTCAAGGCCGAAGATCGATATGGGCTCCACCTCCGCGGCTGGGATGCCTCGGCCCAAAAAATCATCGATGAGCCGGGAACAGGCTTGGAGGAAGTGCTCTCGATCAACGTCGTTATCGATCAGACCCTGGAGGCCCGGTGGTCGATACATAATGACAGAATCGACGCGCTCGACAGCGATCCACCGACGGTCCGGTTCAAGGACGCCAAGCAGCTCGCGACGAACCGCCTCGGTCCCTACGCAGAACGACACCTAGGTTGGGGTCGGACCTCGGTGCTTACTCGCATCGGCGAGGCAGGCGATGGCTTCAGCCTGCAACTCGCGGAAGCGGCACGTGCCGCCCGTTCCTCCTTCAAAGCCGGCGACCGGAATGTCTTCAAGAGCGCAGTCGATCGAGCGAAGGAGCTGAGCAAGCTCTTCGCAGTCCCGGTGCGGGGCAAGTTTACGGCGGAGCTCGACGTACAGGGTGTCAGCATCACTTCAGGTGGCATCTCACTTCATGATGGCGATTTGCCATTGCGCAGGCTCGGCACAGGCTCCGCACGTCTCCTTGTATCCGCTCTGCAGCACGACGCCGGTCCTCCGCATGTTGCGATCATCGATGAGATCGAGCACGGCCTCGAGCCGCATCGTATCGCTCGCCTACTGAGATACCTCAAGGCGCCCAAAGCCGCCCCCGACGCGGCACAGCCTCAGATATTTGCAACGACACATTCTCCGGTCGTGATCCGCGAGCTGACTGCGGCCGATATCTTTTCAGTCCGGTCCGTTGCCGGCATCACGACCGTTAAATCCGTTTTTGCCTTTGCAAGGGATTCCGACACAGCACAACGCCATCTCCGAGGAAATCCCGAGGCATTCCTCGCCCGTAAGATCTTGGTTGGCGAAGGTCGTACAGAACAAGGACTCGCCCGTGGCTTGGATGAATGGTGGCAAGCATCCGGCAAGGACCCTTTTGCCTTGCAAGCGACGGTCGCAATCGATGGGGGAGGCAAGGACAATGCGCCCCTTGTCGCCGAACATTTGCGCGATCTTGGCTATAAGGTCTGGCTTCTCTTGGATTCCGACGAAGAACCGAATGCGACAGATCTGGAACGCGCCAAGGCGAAAGGCGTGGTTGTTCACCAATGGCCTGACACGTGCTCGACGGAAGAACGCCTGTTTCTCGACCTTCCCTGGGCGTGTATACGCTCGATGATCGCACTCGCCATTGAATTCAGCAGCATGGAGAGCGTGAGAGCCGTCATCGACAACGCCCTATCCGCAGCTGGGCTTCCTACTGCCACAGCAGTCAGACTCGGCCGTGACCGCGATACCGCGCAGGTCCGGCGCATCCTCGGCAAGGTCGCGAACAACAAGAAATGGTTCAAAACCATCGAGCGCGGCGAACGGCTGGCCGCGCTGATCGGGCCTCATCTGGGCGCTATTTCCGACAAACCTCTCAGCGCAGGTATTGCCGCAATGAGGGAGTGGGTCGATGGCAGTTGATGACGATATTGCCCGGCTCGCCAATAGCATCCGCCGTGGCAGCATTGTCGCTGCCGCTGGATGCGGAAAAACGGAACAGATCGCACTCGCAGTCGGAAGCTCCGATGGGCGCCGGCTGATCCTCACGCACACACATGCCGGCGTCGATGCCTTGACCAGACGCCTGCGCAAGCACCAAGTTCCGACCGCAAAGTACCGCATCGACACCATTGCCGGCTGGTGCTTGCGATTTGCGGCATCCTTTCCACAACGTTCGGGGTTCGCTGGGTTTGTGCCGACTACAAGCGCCCACTGGGACGATGTCTACCATGCCGGCGCGCGCCTGCTCGATAGCGGCGCAGTCGATGGCGTCCTGCTCGCATCCTATAGAGGATGCTTCGTCGACGAATATCAAGACTGCACCAAACAGCAGCATCAAGTTATTTCACGGCTCGCCAACCTTCTGCCGACTTGCGTGTTCGGCGATCCATTGCAAGCGATCTTCGATTTCGGAGATCAGCAACCGGTCGACTGGGATAGCGACATATTCCCCCTGTTTGAGCATTCGGCCGAACTTCTGACACCATGGCGCTGGAAGAACGCGGAAAATCTAGAATTGGCCGAGTGGCTGCAGGGCGTCCGTACCGCCCTTGAGAACGGCAACGATCTCGACCTGCGATCAAGACCACAATGTGTAACTTGGACTTCTCTGCCCGCGGCATCTCAACGCCGTCAGAGAGCCATCGTCGGCGAATGTCTCGCTTCCATGCGCGACCCCGTGCAAGGCAGCCTGATCGTCATCGGCGACAGCACAAGCGAGAACCGGCGTTCCGCACTGGCACAAAAACTCGCCAAGCAGGGCTTTAGCAGCCTCGAAGCAATCAGTTGCAAGACCCTCTACGCCGCCGCCAACACGATCGATCGGACGACCGGGTTGGCCCGAGCAAAAGCAATCGTGGACTTCGCGTCAAAATGCCTGACGGGCCTCGAAAGGGCGGAGTTCCTCAAAGCGCTCGGAGCCCGCCAGCAGGGTCGGCGCCTCGGACAGGCCAAGTTCGGTTCGCTATTCCCGCTCAGCGACGCCGTGATCTCCAGCGGTTCGGAATCGAGCATTCTTGCCCTTCTGCAAACTCTCCACGACAGACCCGGCGTTTATCTGTATCGTCGTGAGATGTTCTACGCGATGCGGTCAGCCTTGCAATTGAAGGCGACGCGCCAACTTGCCACGCTGAGTATCGCGATTTGGGAAGTTCAAAATCGAATGAGGCATGCGGGGCGCCGCCTCGGCGACCGAAGCATCGGCAGCACGCTCCTGGTGAAGGGTCTGGAGTTTGAACGAGCGATCATTATCGCAGAGGATTCGATGACGAGGAAGGATTGGTACGTCGCGCTGACCCGGGCGACGACGAGCATTCGGATCATCTCCCCGGCGGAGCGATTCCTGCCGTCTCGAGATCAAGCATAACAAAGCCGCGCTCTATAAGCAGGTCGGCGACCGGAGAAGATCTATCGATGTATGTTTTGCACATAGGTTGAGTCTCGTCTCCGTACGTGCTCAGGAGTTTCGGCATACGGACCTTAGTGAAGGCAGAGCCATCAGGACGGTTGCCCCTCCCTCTGGGCAGCGGCGATGGATTGGAATGCTTCGTGGATGTCACGAGATCGCCTCGGAAAAAAGGCCCTCATTTCTCCGTCTTCCAGCGGATACTTTTTCAAATTGAAAGTCCCGTGGAGTTCGCGCATTTCATAGAAACGAACAGGCCGTCGTCTGCCATCCAGCGCCGTGACGATAGCGTACTTCACAGCCTCCTTGCAGCGCATTCCGAAAATCACCTCTTCGAGCTCCAGTAGGGAACGCTGCACCCCGCGCGGTCCAATCAAACGCCATTCCTGCTCGTATCGCCAGCTCGTCGCCTTTCGCAACAGAACGGCCTCGTCGACCTGACGACGGGCGTCCTTGTCGCCGTCGAGCATAGCCAGGACTTTGCTGGCATCGACGAGTCGCGTGCCGCCGTACTGAACCTTATGGAGATCATCGAGCGCATCAGGCGGCACCGAGTAGCCGATGCAGACGCCGTGATGCTGATCGCCATAGTGGCTCCACATCAACGGGCAGGTAGCGCGCTGACCCAAAGATACAATGCCCTTGTCATATTGCAGCAGCAGCTCCTTCTCCAGATAGTTGCCGAGCAGAAACTGAAGAGGGTCGTCTATTTCATAGCTTGGGTCGGTCGCGTTGTAGCTTATTTCCGAGATGACCTGATCGGCCTGTAAGCGGCTAAGTCGATCGATATGATCCAGGGTTTTCGGACCTTTGTACCTGATTGTCTGGGCCGCGGCTGTCATCTCCGCGCTCAAACGCCGCTCGACGAGCTGGCGTAGTGCGCGCTCGAGATCCGAGGCAGGAAGATCGGTGTTGAGCGAGGGCCGCGTGTCGAGCGGATCATTGAACGTGCTCGGATCGGCATAAAATAGATTGTCCGCAATGATCATATCGAGTGTGAGATTGTTGAACGCGCGGTACTTGAACAGCCGCCTCGGAATGCTTCGCTTTTCTGCCATTGCTTCCTCTTGAGCCACGATTCGGGTTCGCGGGTTTTGGGTACGAATCGGATAAGTAGCAACACGGTGGGTTTCGACGTAGCACTGCGCAAGGCGGTTCGTATGGGCCAGCGCCCAGTCGCAGGAGGCATCTATCCGCAGCAAGATGTCGGTTGAGATGGAGCCTTTGCCACTCTTTCCTAACATCGGCAGGTATCCAATCGTGGGCTGAATACAGGCGAATCTAGTATTGTTACGCGATCTTGGGACATGCGCCCAGAACACTATGCGTACCCTCAATTTTACGTCCCCATCAATCCAGCAATCGAGGCGCCCAAGTGGCAGCAGTCCATCTCGACTTCCAACGCATTCGTTCCTTCGGAGGGTCTCAAAACTACGCCTTCGAGGAGCTGTGCTCGCAGCTTGCAGCGCTGGAGCCCCGGTCATCGGGTGATGTTTTCTACCGGAAGGGCGTCGGAGCGGACGCAGGCGTCGAGTGCTTTATGCGGCACGGCGACGGCTCGGAGACGGGCTGGCAGACAAAGTATTTCTTCAAATTTGACGCAGGTCAGGTTGCGCAGCTCGACAAGTCCATCGAGCAGGGGCTGGCCAAGCATCCGCGGCTCAACCGGTATATTGTCTGCATACCCTTTGATCTGTTCGACCAGCGTTCCGGTAAAGGCAAGACCCAACTTGAGCGCTGGCGGGATTGGGTCAAAAAATGGCGAGCCGCGGCAACAAAGGCCAAACGGAAACTCACCATCGAGCTCTGGGGGCATTCCGAACTGGTTGAACGGTTGGGCCGCGACAATCCGCTCTATTCGGGCAGGGCGGCTTTCTGGTTCGATGAGACCTTTCTCACTTCTGCGTGGTTTAAGAGCCGGTTTGAGCGGGCACGCGATAGCCTCGGCCAGCGCTATATTCCTGAAACGAACGTCGAGCTGCCTATCCGCCGTACCATCCTCGGCCTGTGCCGTGACCCGGCCCTCGTCAACGAGGTGCAGGCGTGGGGTGAGAAACTGGAAGAGGCCCGTTACGACGTAATCGATCGTCTGAACCGGTTAAACGCGGGCGCGGTACTGGCAGCCGAAATCGCGGCGGTTGAGGCAACGACGAGCGCGCTCAGCTCGCTGTTGTCGGCGACGCCGGATGATCCCGCCTATGTGTTTCCCGTTGAGCGCCTTCAGTCGCTAGGGAGCGATGCGCTGGTTGCGGCCGGGCAAGCCATGCGGACTGTTCGTAATCTCAATCCGCCGCCTCCGAAAAGCGACGATGATGTACGGTACCTGTACCACGAGATGCGCGGGCTCGAGGAAGCGTTGGACGTCATCATCGACGGGGTGGCCGGTGATAGCTGGCGCCTGGTGAACGGCCGACGGGCGTTGGTGACAGGGCCGGCCGGCATCGGCAAATCACATCTGTTCGGGGATGCCGTCGATCATCAGGTCGCGAATGGCCGCCCGTCGCTTCTTATTCTCGGCGGCACGCTGATTGATGACGACCCGTGGGCGCAAATCATCAAGCAGCTTGATCTGCAAATCTCTGTAGAGAAATTCCTCGGCGCCCTCGACGCCGCAGCGCAGGCGGCAGGTGCCCGGGCCGTCATTTTTGTCGACGCCATCAACGAGCGGCATGGAATCGCCATCTGGTCACACCGGCTGGCCGCGTTTCTCAAGACCATCGAGGATTTCCCGCGCGTCGCCCTCGCCTTGTCGTGCCGCTCGACTTATTTGCCGTACATCCTGCCGGCGGGCCCTGGGCCCGATTTGACTCAAGTCGAGCATGTGGGATTTGCCGGCCGTGCGGCAGAGGCCGCCCGCTACTATCTTGATAAGCGCGGCATTGTGCGCATGGCGGCACCGAACCTTATCCCGGAATTTGAGAACCCGCTCTTTCTCAAGACCTGTTGTGACTATCTAGAAAAGGAACAGATTCAGGAATTTCCACGCGGCATGCGCGGGGTAACGGAGATCTTCGGCTTCTACTCGGAAGCCGTTGCAAAATCCGTCGAGCGGCAGCTCGGGCTCGACCATAAGCTTGGCAGGGTCGCCAAAGCGCTGGAGACGCTTGCGGCCGCTTTCGATGAGGGGGAACGCGGCTACCTCGAATACGATAAGGCCGATGCGCTCATGGAGGCCATCGCTCCGGCGCATGGCGTGTTTGAACGAAGTCTGCTCGCCAGGCTGGTCAGCGAAGGAGTCTTGGCGGATGAACCCGTGACGGGAGATGGTGGGGCTATCGTCCCCATCGTGCGCTTTTCGTTCGAGCGGTATAGCGACCATCGCATTGCGCGCCAGCTTCTTGACAAGCATCTTGATGTATCGGTGCCGAAGGATTCGTTTTTGCCGGGGACGCCGTTGGCGGCCTACCTCGAAAACGAGAACGCTTATCAGCATGCGGGCGTTCTGGAAGCGATGGCGGTCCAGTTGCCGGAGCGCTGCGGGCTCGAACTCCCGGACGCCATGCCAAGGCCGCGGAACAAGCCGCTCCTGCTGCGCGTGTTTGTTGGCAGTGTGCTTTGGCGCGAGCAGCGTGCATTCACGCAGCGAACCCTTGATTTGTTGAAGGATGCTTCGCGCTCCTCGGGCCGTAACGAGGCCATGCGCACGCTGCTTGCCGTCGCGAGCGAGCCGGACAATGCGTTTAATGCTGAATATTTGCACGGAAGGCTTGTCAAGCGAGCTATGCCGCAGCGGGACAAGATTTGGTCGATATATGTTGCTCAGGAGGGCGACGAAGAGGACAGCCCCATCGAGACCTTGATTAGCTGGACTCTCCAGAACGGCTTTGAAGTAATCGAAGAGACACGCGCCGAACTTGCCGCCATCGCGTTGAGCTGGCTGTTTACGACAAGCCACCGTCTTATCCGGGACCGGGCTACGAAGGCGCTGGCGGCGTTGCTGGCCACGCGGCTGACAATGGCGGTGAGCCTCATTCGTCGTTTTCAGAATATCGATGATCCCTACATCCTCGACCGTGTCATGGCTGCCGCCTATGGGGCCGCCTTGCAGGGAATGGTGAAGGATGGGTTGGGTGAGCTGGCGGAAGCGGCGTACCGTTGCGTGTTCGATCGCGATGAAGCGCTTGTCCACGTCCTTATTCGTGACCACGCACGCGGAATTATCGAGCTTGCCTATATGAGGGGCGTATTGCCGGCAGGCGTCGATCTAACACGGGCCCGGCCTCCGTATCGCAGCCCATCGGGCATTGAGGATGTGCCGGATGCCGTCATTGCGACCTATGTGCAGGAATACGCCCCAGGAAAGAGCTTTCGCGATGATATCGTGAACTCCAGCGTGAACGACGGAGATTTCGCACGCTATGTTGTTGACGGCCCGGTCGGAAAATTTAGCGCGTTTCCAATCACCCTCATTGAGCAGAGCCAGGAGCAAATCTATCGCAATTGGGTCAGCGATGTGGTTGGCCGGATCCCGAATGCGGAAGCGCGTCTCAGCGAACTCATCGTAGCCTGCGATGCGTGGCGGGCCAATCAGGGACCCATAGCTCCTTTCAGGTTCAAGTTCCTGACCGTCGATGACTCAGGGCAGGAAAAAGATGAAGTCGAAGACAACGGAGATTTTGAAGAAGAGGATGTGAGCCGGTTCGAGCAAGCCGTCGATGAAGCGGAAGCGCGGTTGCGGGCCACTTTGGGTGAGGCCGAATGGCTGGAGTACAATAGCCGGGCTCGCCATGTTGTTCGCAACGATTTGCGCGGCGCAAAGCGTTACTACGTCTGGCCACCATCCTTTGAACGGATGCGGGCGCGGCGTTGGGTTTGCAAGCGTGCCCACGATTTCGGCTGGACACCGGAACTGTTCGGAGAATTTGACCGAAATTACGGGAACAGAGACAGGACGAATCATCGGATCGAGCGCATTGGGAAAAAGTATCAATGGATAGCCTTTCACGAGTTGCTAGCTCGTTTAGGCGATAACTTTTGCTTCGTTGGATCGAGTCGCGACGACGAGCTGCGTATCTTTCAGGGGCCATGGCAGGTGAGCCGGCGTGATATCGATCCCTCCCTTTTTGTCACAAAGAGCCCGAAGGAAGCCCGGCAGAGCGACCGGACATGGTGGATGCCGGCTCAGGTGAACCTCCGCGCAATGTCGCCTGAGGCGCGTCTCGCGTGGCTCGATACGCCGGACGATATGGTCAATGACGCATCGTTGCTAAGCGTGACGGATCCGAAGACGGGCCGGACATGGCTCGTCGTCGATGAGTTCGAGCGCTGGAACTGCTGGGTCATGCGAGAAGGTGAGCGGATGCTCGACCGGCAAACGGCATTTGAGATTCGCTGCTTTCTGGTGCGAGCCGCAGACCGCAACAAGGTTGTACAGGAATTATCCGGCAAGCTATTTAGAAGGCATTCCGATCTGCCTGAACTGGACAAGTCGTCTGACGGCTATATTGGCGAATACCCCTGGCATCCGCTGTATCACGATTTGTCCGCGTGGATGAGCCCTGAAGATTGGAACGGATTGGTCGTTGATATTCAGCTTATGGTTACAGACTATCTCGCGGAGCGCAGTGGTCACGACTATTCAATCGAGGAATCCTTCAGCTTCAGCGTGCCTGCACCGGGGCTGATTGCCGGGCTTGAGCTGCACCTTTCAAACGGGCGGGACCTTTCCTATTCGGATGATGGGGGTACGATACTCTTTTTCGATCCGTCAACGCACGAAGCGGGACCTGGCGCCGCTCTGGTGGACCGTGACGCGTTTCTGTCGTTCCTCGCACGTGAAGGGCTTGAAGCCATCTGGATTATCGCCGGGGAGAAGGAAGCGCACGGCGGAAGAAAGCACCGCGAGGGCTGGGGCGGCTCAAAGAGCTTTACGTCCATCTATTGGCTGGCCGATGGCAAATTCCATCGCAACGATTTTGTGGAACGCGAACAGCCAAGACATGAGCAGCTCGAAAGGTTCTATGATGAGCCCGGCATGCCCGTGCCACCAGCTCGCGCGAAAAAGCCGTCATCCGCATCGGGGGGGAAGAAGAAGGGCTCAACCAGGAAGAGCGGCGCTTCACGACCAGCGCGCACGGCAACAGCCAAGAAGCCTAAGGCCAAGTCAAAGGCCAAGGCCAAGGTGAAGCCGAAGCGCGCAAAGAGAGCGGCGCGGCTAGTGCCAAAGAAGGCAAAAAAAGCGAAGCGGAAGCCCCACCGTTAGGCGGGGTGCAGCATGCTTCGAAGCTGGCAAGTGGTCGCGCTTGTCTTAGAAAGGTCAGCCCGCCTCGTCCACGCGCCGGACAAGGGCGTGGATCAGCACCGTGGTGCAGGGCGCGCACACAGCCGGAGTAGGTTTTTGCGCAGCCCCTTCGAGCCGCTGTAGGTAAGCGGCCCAGTGCTACATGAGTGCGAATCAGGTGGCGTCAGCTAAGATGGCTGATGTTTCAATTGCCGCTCCATTCTGACCGGAAGTATCCACCGGCGAACCGTTGTATCTACTGCGGTTGCGAAGATGCTCTTACGGACGAGCATATTATTCCATTAGGACTCGGCGGCCGCTGGTTATTGCCAAAAGCGAGTTGCCGACCTTGTGCAGCCATCACGGCCACATTCGAGGGGGTTGTGCTTCGCACCATGCTTGGACCGCTGCGAATGTATTACTCGCTGCCCACACGTCGTAAGAAGCAAAGGCCCGAGAAGCTTCCCCTGAAGGTTAAGCTCACTCCAGATTCCGACTTTTCATTCATTGATGTGGATCAGGAGATCTATCCGTTTCTCATCCTGTTTCCCAATCTAGCCATGCCGGATGAGTTGACGGGCGATGTCACAGAAGGGGAGCGTGGCGCCAAAGTGAAGACGCTTTGGATTAGGGCTGCGTCCTTTCAGGATGGGATCATGCCTCATCTGGAGAGGCTCACTCGCCACTTGGGCGTCGCCTACATCGAGCCGCAGGCCCATTTTATCGCGCCACCATTTTTCCGAATGCTAGCGAAAATCGCGCACGCGTTTGCTGTTGCAGAGATGGGTGTCGGAGCGTTTCAACCATTTCTTCTGCCGCTTATTCTGAGAGAAGAAACATCAAATAGTGTGCAATATATCGGAGGGATCCCGGGTACTGAGCCGGTGGGCGCAGGACTTCACGAGTTGGCGCTAATCCCTGACCAAGGTCCGTCCCAGGACGTCATCGCAGTTCGCATTCGTTTGCTCGCTCTTTTGGAGACGCCAACCTATTTTGTCGCAATAGGACGACGAGCCAGATGAACGAGCCTCGCGATCACCATTACGTTCCGCAATTCTTCCTCCGCAATTTCGCAACGGACCCCGAGAAGCGGAAAATAACGACCGTCGCGAAGAACGGAGAGTTTGCGGTCTGGGCGGAGCGCTCAATCGAGAGTCTCGGATTTGAGCGTGACCTCTACGTCTTCATGCAGGGAAAGATACCGGTATCGGTTGAGAGCAGGATCAACAGCCGCATCGAAACGCCGATATCTCGAAGCGATACCTGGGCAAAGATTGCAAGCGGGCGAACCGAGGCGCTGGATAGATCCGACAAAGCGATTCTCTACGCGCTCATCCGGCACTTGGAAGCGCGGACTCCCCACTATCATGCAACCAATATGGAGCTCGCGAAATTTGCGGCGTCGCCAGCCAGCCCTATTCCCTTCTCGGACCAAGAGCGCATCCAGTATTCGGAGATGCGATCCGCCCCCGAATTGGCGAAAGAGTTCTTCACCTATATGGCGTCGTCACTGGAGTGGACGGAACAGAACTTTCGTGGATCAGGGATCATGATTATGCGGTCGAAGATTCGGCTTCGCTCATCGAGCACGCCGGTATTAGTGATCCCCGCGCCATCAGACCCGAGGCTTTGGCTGCCGTTCCCCGGAATGACGCCCTTTCAGTACATCTTGACTTTGACGCCGACGACGATGGTTAGCCTTGTCCTCGGTGATTTTGATGATGCTTTCGCCAACTTCGAGGCCGAGCCGAACGTATCACGGGGGATAAGTCGGTATTTCGTCGGTCAGTTCGGCCACAGCAGCTCCACCCGCCATTTGATTACCGATCGGGACGGCCTGTCCGAGGAGATGGCTTGGGCTCACTTCCAAACCCTTAAGGACAGTCCACGAAAAATAGTATTCCGCAGAAATAGTACCGCCTGAATGATGCCAGAATGGGGCCGTCCCGTCCATCGCCCCCGATCTTTCGTGCCTAAACCGTCCGACCGGGCGCTTATGCGCAAGCGCCGCGAGGGAGAGGTTTGTCCCTTGCAAAGCCGAGCCCGTGCGGCTCGAGCCGCACAAGAGCGGAGTTTCAGGCGCATCAGCAACCAATCGCTTGCTTGGAAAAAATAAAACGTCGTATCCTTCATACGATTGCACGCCCACCGGCAAGCGCCAGACCTGCGAGCGAACAAGAGTTGTGCCGGTCCGTTCTCCATGTTTTCTGACGAGATAAGTGCATTATGAGCTACTATGTACGTGCAAGCGACGCGATGCCGTTGCAGGTTTGGAGAATTGATGATGTGTCGGCGACGTGCCTGGGCGTAACTAATCCCGAAAACGGCGCTGGAACATACTTCAAGGCCCAGCCGGGCGAACCGATATTGGATGCTATCAAGCGTCAGGCCACGAGTTGGTTTGCGACAGATGGCCAAAGCCCATTTCACAAGAGCCCCTTGAAGCCGGGAGAGTTTTTCCCTCGGATGGCGCGGCCAACGAATGAATGGTCAAGCGCTCCTATCGGCTTCAATCCCGGTGTTGAGCGCGATTTCGCCTTCATCGCAACCGCGCGCGGGCAAATGAAAGCACTTACCCGGCAGCTTGATCGGATTTGCCAAACCGTTCATCCAAGCGAGGGAACGCTGAAAACATACGGGCACGATATCAGAAATCTTCTGATTCTCGCGTGCACCGAGGTAGAGATGCATTGGCGCGGCGTTCTCTCCGCTAACGGATCTCTAAGAGACCGATATGATACCCGCGACTACGTGAATCTGCGATCCGCCATGAAGCTCGACCAATACGAGGTATCATTCTCCAATTTCCCCTGGCTTTCACCTGTTCGTCCATTTGGCGGCTGGGGCTACACCGGCAGGCCTAGTCAGGATCTGGAGTGGTACTACGCGTACAACGCGGTAAAGCATGATCGAGAAAACAGCTTTGAGAGAGCAACGTTGGCGCATTGCTTTGCCGCAGTGAGCGCCTGCTTTGTCATGATAACGGCGCAGTTCGGTTCTGCGGCGGGCATCGATGGGGGTATTGAAACAGGAGCGTTTTTTCAGATTGTGGCTGTGCCGGAATGGGCACTGTCGGAGATCTACCTGGCTGTCAGTGATGAGCACCACAAAAGCTGGTGTCCGATAAATTTCGATTTCAGCGCAGGGAAAATCACAGGAGGCTGAGCGGGGAGCACGCTTCCGCTCGTCAGCCAGTCTATATCGTCTTCTCCAAATCGGTTTGGGAGTCAGACCGGGTAGTGTACCCGTGACGTCGGTACCACGCGATGAGGCGCTCCTCGGGGAATCCGGGCTCGAGCGGACGTGGATAAAGTGTCACGCGCTCGTAACCTTCCGTGCGGGCAATAGCCTCGACCTTATCGAGTAGCTGCGCGCCGAGGCCAGAGCCGCGGAGACTGGCGGGAACGAATAGTTCGTAAAGGACAAGACAGCCAAGCTCCGCAATATCGTCGAGCGCGACGAAGCCGATCTCGGAACCGTCCCGATAGGCGATATACTGAGTGGTGCGCTTTCCTCGTTTGCTGGTGGCAATGCGCTTGCGAATTTCTGCGTCATTGCAAGAAACGTCATCACCGATTGCGACGAGCGTAATTGCTAGAATTTCCACTCATCCTCCCAAAGGCCTAGCACCATGGGGGCAACAAGCCCGTTCTTGGATGGCGGGCGCTGCAATTCCTCATGATGCATGCCCAATGAAAGATAAATGAGCGCGGCGCGCGCCAATTTTAGCACCCGAAGAGTTCTCCTGAAAAAGTCCTCCCGTTGCACGGAGAATGCGAGTCTATCGAAAAACAATTCCGATGGACCTGTGCGCGGCAGCAAGATTTCATGGACCTTGAGGTAGCTGTGTTCGAGGCAATTCCGAATAATGTAAAGCTCTTGCGCGTCGGGTTCGGCAGTCGCTTGCAGCTCCGCATCGAAGAGGTCCCTGGAAAGCCAGTAGAGCCCACGCAGCGGCCAATTCCGGGAGTTCAGAAACTCTTTGCGGATGCCGCGCTTCCAATCCTGATTGTCGTACCAGATTGTCTTGAAATAGATCTGCCTTGGACTGACGCGGAGTTTTGCATAGTCGTTGAGGAAGAACGCGATTTTGTCGAACAGCGAATAAGCGATGCGGAAGGCCGCCTTCACTTTCTCAACGGCAATGGAGTAGCTCGGATAGTCAAGCGTGTTGGGAAGCGTCACGCCTCGATCCGCGAAATGCGGCGTGTCAACCTCCACGCCTTCATAGAGCATCCACCGGGCGGATATGTATTCCTGCTTCATTTGATTGAAGAGGCCGATGAGCGTTGGCGGCTCGTCTATCTTTGTTGTGAAGCTTGGAAGGCCGAATATGTCGTTGGCGCTGATTGAATGCCGTCCAAGATCGTTGAGCGGGTTTAGGAATAGTCCGTTGTCCAGCACCCATCGGCGATAGTTCTGCTCCTCAGGGCTGTCGCCCAAAGAATAGCCATCCATGTGCAAGGACTTCTCGACGGCTGCGCAATCGATAAGGCGTTCGATGTGTTTTTGTCTATGCGCACAGGCCGCCTTGGCGTCGTCGTCAGGATAGCCGGCATAATCTGCGTCTGGAGAAAGTGCAGCAATGAGGTCTTTATGTGCAAAGAGCAGGAAGACATCCGTATGGCCGTCGTCATAGAGGCGTCTTCCATATTCAGATAGGCCAAGACCGCGATTTCCAAGCGCCATTCCAAATCGGGGATTGACCGAAAGAGCGCGGCTCCACATGGGGACAGCTTCGACAAAGCGCCCCAGCGAGTTCAGGAGATTGGCGAGGTTCGTGAAGATCTGGGCCCGGCGCACCGCGTCGAGATTCTCGAAGTCCGGATGGCGAGTGGCCCTCCGCAGGAACCGTATCTGCTCAAGCGCTTCGGGCTGACCCCAACTCCAGGAGATATTGGGGTCCCGATGTTTCGTGCGTTGCCGTGCGTGCCATGCATTGGCGCGGAAGTAATCGAGGGTTGGAATATCCGTGCCTTTCAGCGGCCGCTGTTCCAGCTCGTCGCACCACGCCAGCGCCTTATCAAGCCCATCACCCCGGCCCAAATCCGAAGACAGATCAATGAGAGAACCGAGCGCCTCCATGGCCCTGGCATCTGCGTAACGGGCAAGATTGTCCAGCTTCATGAGCCGTTCGAAGATTTTCTCGAAGTCCGTCGCCGAGGACATATCTGAAAGTCCTATCCCAACTGGCTGGGTACGAGGTCGGCTGGACCGACATACGACATCTCAATCCTCGTGCGATCTCCATTTACAGAGGCGCGCAGCAGACCCTTCCTTTCGGCATGAAGAGGGCTGGCCAGCGACCCCAATAGTTCATGGTCTGGGGACAGTATTTGAAATGTACCGCCGTCCTGGGCATTCACGATGCGAACAGCGCTTCCGGCTGGAGGGCGATTGTTGATATCCACCCAGTTTGCGCTATCCGAATAGGTCCACGATCTCCATTCGGTGCGGTCTGGCGGAACGTAACTCGATAGAAAGCTCATCCAAATAGCATGGCTGGTCTCGGTTGGCCATTCGACATCCGCTGAAAGAGCAGCCACTTCGTCTGACCGAAGCCACTCTCTAAGACCCTCAGATGTATCGAAATCAGCGTCAGTATCGGAGATGGCCTTTATCGCTGCAAGGCGAGAGGTAAATCCGGCCTGCATCAGAATGGCTGCCGACCTATTCAGCGTGCCCGTCTCAATCGCTGGCACTGCAAGGCTGAGTTCATAGTCATCAAGATCCGTTCCGTCCTCGAACTGGTCGCCGCAAGCAAGGGCACGAACACGAATGGCCTCCATCCCCCACGGCAATCGGTAGATCAAGGCATCCTCGACAAAGCGTAGGACATCCTCGTCATTTTCCGCCAACGCCGCGATAGGCTCGCCCAGGAGCCATGCGCGGAGAATGTCGCGCCAATTAGCCGGCTGCACATTGGGGTTGAACGGCAAAATCTCGAAAAGCAGTTCTGCAAGTGCCGTAATCGCCGTTATGGCCTGCTCATTGTCACCCGTGAGAACCGCCCCGTTCGCTTGCAATGATAGCTCATTGGCGTTTGGAGCAATTTCGTCCAGCTTTTTGCCGGTCTCATATCCCACGCCCGCCAAGAAATAGGCGCGGCGCTGGGTCGATGTGGAGTTTTGCCAAAGGAACTTGGAGCGGCTTAATAGAGCGCTCTTAAAAATATGCTGACTCTCTTGGGGTCGTCGAGTGAGCCGCCGTTCCCACAATGATGAGCTTAAGATAGCGTCGAGCTCGGCGGGGACCTCGTCATCGGGCACTTCGTTTTGGCCGATGAGACTCAAGATGGCTGTATCAAGCGTTGTTAGATACTGTTGCCAGTCGCGTAGCGCTGCGTCCCTGCGCTCAGCGGACTCGCCAGCAACGGCGGGAAAATCCCAGACCTGAGCGTTGTTGAGGATGTATTCGAGCAACTGGGCAAGGTCGCCACCTAGACTTGAGTACATGCGTTGTACGAGAGATATGATTAGGCGGAGCAGGCCGCTTTCCATCTCGCGGCCCTGGTCGCCCGCCTTTAGCGTTTCCCATTGTGCGGATCGTTGTGCGTTCGGCTCGAAAAATGGAAAGAGGACCAGCCCGTCCACATCGACGAAAGCCCTTCCGGCTCGCCCGATGACGTTGCGGAACTCGGAGGCTTCGATAGGCTGCCTGTTCCGGATGATGCCGTGCATCACAATCGTTGTGGCAGAGAGATTAAGGCCTTGCGCAAGCGTCGGCGATGATACCGTAACCCTGAGAATGCCGTCACGCAGAAGCTTTTCAACTTCTTTCCGGAACGGCGTCGGAAGTGCGCCGTGATGGATTGCGACACCAAGTTTGAGGCATGTCAGGATATCGTGGTCCTCGCCTAACCATTCGGCACCAATAGCGAGAGCAACAGCAATGCTTGCCTCATTCGGACCCAGCAGCGAGGGTAACAGACCGTACCCGTTCAGCTTTACTATCGCCGATGCGTAGGGCTCAACCGACCTGCGTTCGGGGCAGTAAATCAGGACGGTTTGTCCATCATCCGTAAGCCGCCACGTGGTGGCTAGAACCAGTTCCCGGTGATCGGACGGAAACAGTTTTCGCCGCTGTCCTTGTGTCGGAGCTTTCGATGAGAAAAAGCCGGGAACAAAAGGATTCTCATTGCCGACATGGATATTCATACGGGCGCGATTTGCCGACCATATAATTTCGCCAAATCGCAGCCGTGTCGGCCGCCACGCGCTCTTGATGAGGCTTTGATCGTCATCGTTGCTGAGCCAAGCGACAAAATCGCCAAGCTGGTCGCCTTCAGGCAAGATGGCGGATAGGCAAACGATACGTCGATTGCCAGCGTCGGGACGCTTCAAGAGTCGCTGGATTTGAACCTCGTAACGCACCTCGCGCTCGCCCAGTCCTATCATATGACCTTCGTCGAGAATGACGAGGCCGACGTCGTCGAGGAGCGACGGCTGATTTCGCAAGGCAAAGTCAAGCTTCTCCGGTGTGGCCACCACGATGTTTCGCGAGCCGAGCGCATCCGTCTCAAAATCGCTCGTGCCAATGCTTCCATAGAGCGTTGAGATGGTCTTGCCCAATGGTCCGAAGGTGCGATGGAGAGTATTTTCGGTCTGAGCCGATAGGGCGCGAAGCGGTGTCACAAACACAACGCGCTTCTCGGCAGCCAGACAGCGGAGAATACAGAGCTCGGCGATGCGCGTTTTTCCCGCGCTCGTCGGAAGGGAGACGACCAGATCGTTGCCCTCGTTTACGGCTTTTACCGCGGCATCAA
>NZ_PSRT01000010.1 GCF_004212635.1 Bradyrhizobium genosp. SA-3
AGTACACCGCGGCGTTTCGATCGATCACAGCCGCCTCTGGAATACTGGATCGCCCGCTTCAGCGCGCAATTGCGCACAAGGCGGGCGATGACAGTTGAGAACGTGGCGACGTCCTCAGTTCATCGTCAGCTTCACACCCAGCCGTCCCGCCAGCTCCTGCACGAACTGCCAGGCGACGCGGCCTGAGCGGGAGCCGCGCGTGGTCGACCATTCCAGCGCCTCGCGCTCCAGCGCCTCGTCGTCAATCTTGATGCCGAAATGGCTGCAATAGCCGCGCACCATAGCGAGATACTCGTCCTGGCTGCAGCGGTGGAAGCCGAGCCAGAGGCCGAAGCGATCCGACAGTGAGACCTTCTCCTCGACCGCTTCGCCGGGATTGATCGCAGTCGAGCGCTCGTTCTCGATCATCTCGCGCGCGAGCAGATGGCGGCGGTTGGAGGTGGCGTAGAGGATGACGTTCTCGGGCCGGCCTTCGATGCCGCCTTCGAGCACGGCCTTGAGCGACTTGTAGGACGCATCATTGCCGTCGAAGGAGAGGTCGTCGCAGAACACGATGAAGCGGAAGGCGGAGGCGCGCAAGCACTCCATCAGCGCGGGCAGGCTTTCGATGTCCTCGCGATGGATCTCGATCAGCTTCAGCTTGTCGGTCGGTTTGCGCTCCGCGTTGAGGCTGGCATGCGCCGCCTTCACCAGCGATGACTTGCCCATGCCGCGCGCGCCCCAGAGCAGGGCGTTGTTGGCGGGCAGGCCATTGGCGAAGCGCTCGGTGTTCTCCATCAGGATGTCGCGCATCCGATCGACGCCCTTCAGCAGGAACAACTCGACGCGGCTGACCCGCGGCACTGCCGCAAGGCGGCCGTCCGGGTGCCAGACGAACGCGTCCGCCCGTTCGAACGACTCGGGTTCGAGGGTCGGGTTGCCCTGGGCCGAGAGCTGCGCCGCAATGGTCTCCAGCGCGCGGACGATGCGCTCCTGGGAGGAATCGACCGCGGATGCCTTAGCGGCGCCCTTGGGACGTTTTGCCGCGACGCGGGCGGGCTTCTTGGCAGGGGTACGGGGGCCTTTGCCGGCCGGGCTTTTGCTGGTTTTTTGGGCATGTCCGAAGTTCCTGAGAACGCAGCCTTATCGGGCCCGAGGACGCGCCGCAAGGTGGGCCAAAAGGGCGGTCTGGCAGCGTTGCAATTGGGGCAATGGCCGCTATAGTCCGCGCGAATTTGACCGAACCGGTCGCCTTTGAGGGCCTGACCGGCTTTCCCCCGTTGTCACGAGGATCGTCCGAATGCTGATTACCCCTGCGTATGCCCAGGCTGCGGGCGCCGGCGACACCAACAGCATGTTGATGTCGCTGCTGCCGTTCGCCCTGATCTTCGTGATCATGTACTTCCTGATTCTGCGTCCGCAGCAGAAGAAGGTCCGCGACCACGCCGACCTCGTGAAGAACATCCGCCGCGGCGACACTGTGGTGACCTCGGGCGGCCTCGTCGGCAAGGTCACCAAGGTCGTCGACGACGACCAGATCGAGTTCGAGATCTCCGACGGCGTGCGCGTGCGGCAGATGCGCCAGATGATCTCAGGCGTGCGCGCCAAGGGCGAGCCGACCAAGGAAAGCGCCAAGGACGACACCGCGGCGAAGTGAGTGCTTCCCCGCGGGTCACTTAAATCTCCTGATCTGACAGGTCTAGTCGATGTTGTATTTCACGCGGTGGAGGGCGCTCGGGATTATCCTGACGGCGCTGATCGTGTGCCTCTGCGCGGTCCCCAACTTCTTCCCCGAGGCGCAGGTCAAGACCTGGCCCGCCTGGGCGCAGCGGCGGCTCGTGCTCGGCCTTGACCTGCAGGGCGGCTCCTATCTGCTGCTCGAGGTCGACTCCGCCTATGTGAGGAAGGAGAGGCTCGACCAGATCCGCGACGACGTTCGCCGGACGCTGCGCGATGCCAAGATCGGTTTCACCGGTGGCGTTACCGTACGCAACGACGCGGTCGAGGTTCGCATCACCAAGGAATCCGACGCGCAGGCCGCACTCGCCAAGCTGCGCGAGCTGTCGCAGCCGCTGGGCGGCCTCATGGGATCCGGCGGACAGCGAGATCTTGAGGTCACCGATGCCGGTGGCGGTGTGATCCGCCTGAGCATCCCGCAGGCCGCGATGCTCGACCGCATGCGCAAGACCATCGAGCAGTCGATCCAGATCGTCGAACGCCGCGTCAACGAGCTCGGCACCGTTGAGCCCGTGATCCAGCGCCAGGGCAACGACCGCATCCTGGTGCAGGTCCCCGGCCTCCAGGACCCGACGCGCCTGAAGGAACTCCTAGGCAAGACCGCGAAGATGGAATTCCGCATGGTCGACACCTCCGTGCCGCCGGACCAGGCGCAGCAGGGCAGGTTGCCGCCGGAATCCGAACTCTTGATGAGCGCCTCGCCGCCGCCGACACCTTACGTGGTCAAGAAGCAGGTGCTGGTCGCCGGCGGCGATCTGACCGACGCCCAGGCGAGCTTCGACCAGCGCACGGGTGAGCCGGTCGTCAGCTTCAAGTTCAATACGTCGGGCGCGCGCAAATTCTCGCAGGCGACGCAAGAGAATGTTGGACTGCCGTTCGCGATCGTGCTCGACAACAAGGTGATCTCGGCGCCCGTCATCCGCGAGCCGATCACCGGCGGCCAGGGTCAGATCTCCGGGAATTTCACCGTGCAATCGGCCAATGATCTCGCGATCCTCCTGCGCGCCGGCGCGCTGCCGGCGCCGCTCACGGTGGTCGAGGAGCGGACCGTCGGTCCGGGTCTCGGCCAGGACTCGATCGAGAAGGGCGAGCTTGCGGCCTATGTCGGCTCGATCCTCGTCATCGTGTTCATGCTAGCGACCTACCGGCTGTTCGGCGTGTTCGCGAACGTCGCGGTGGCGATCAACGTCGCGATGATCTTCGGCCTGTTGTCGCTGCTCAACGCCACGCTGACGCTGCCCGGCATCGCCGGCATCGTGCTCACCGTCGGCATCGCGGTCGATTCCAACGTGCTGATCTACGAGCGCATCCGCGAGGAGCTGCGCGGCGGCCGCAACGCGATCTCGGCGATCGACGCCGGCTTCAAGCGGGCGCTGGCGACCATCCTCGATTCCAACATCACCACCTTCATTGCTGCCGCCGTGCTGTTCTACATCGGCACCGGCCCGGTGCGCGGCTTTGCCGTGACGCTCGGCATCGGCATCATCACCACGGTGTTCACCGCCTTCACCCTGACGCGGCTGATCGTCGCCGGGTGGGTGCGGTGGAAGCGGCCGCAGAGCGTGCCGATCTAGGAGCCTGATCGTGACTCACACCGTTCTCATCGGGCTCGGCGTCCTCATCGCCATTCTCACCGTGGCCGCGGCCCTCGGCCTCTTGCCGTCGCTGCGTATCGTCCCGGACAATACGCATTTCGACTTCACGCGCTTTCGCCGCATCAGCTTCCCGATCTCGGCGGCGCTGTCGATCGTCGCGATCACGCTTTTCTTCACCCACGGGCTGAATTTCGGCATCGACTTCCGCGGCGGCACGCTGCTGGAGGTGCAGGCCAAGTCCGGCACCGCCGACATCGCGGCGATGCGCACGACGCTGGATTCCTTGCGTCTCGGCGAAGTCCAGCTGCAGCAGTTCGGCGGCCCCGCGGACGTCCTGATCCGCGTCGCGGAGCAGCCCGGCGGCGACGCCGCCCAGCAGGAGGCCGTGCAGAAGGTCCGCGCAGCGCTCGGCGATTCCGTCGAATATCGCCGCGTCGAGGTGGTCGGACCGCGCGTCTCCGGTGAGCTCTTGGCCTACGGCATGCTCGGCCTGATGCTCGCGATCGTCGCGATCCTGATCTATCTCTGGTTCCGCTTCGAATGGCAGTTTGCGCTAGGGGCCATGATCGCCAACGTGCACGACATCGTGCTCACGATCGGCTTCATGTCGATCAGCCAGGTCGATTTCGACCTCACCAGCATCGCCGCGCTGCTGACCATTCTCGGCTATTCGCTCAACGACACCGTCGTCATCTACGACCGTATCCGCGAAATGCTGCGGCGCTACAAGAAGATGCCGATGCCGCAGCTGCTCAACGAGTCCATCAACTCGACGCTGTCGCGCTCCATCATCACCCACGTCACGGTGACGCTGGCACTGCTCGCGCTGCTCTTGTTCGGCGGACACGCCATCCACAGCTTCACCGCGGTGATGATGTTCGGCGTGGTGCTGGTCGGCACCTACACCTCGATCTTCATCGCGGCGCCGATCCTGATCTATCTCGGCGTCGGCGAGCATCGCGAAGATGCGCCGGATACGGCTACGCCGGCGAAGAAAAACAAGGCATGATCCGAACCGCATACCCTCGCGCGCGTTTGCGGGGATAGTAAGCTCATTCGGACCTGGCTCATGGCTGGCGACCCCAACGCACCCCATTTCCCGCGCTCGGCGCCGATCGAAGCCTATGGCAAGGGCGGCTTCGCCTTCGCTGGCATGTCGCATCGAGGATCGTTGCTGTGCCTGCCCGACGCGATCTGGGCCTGGGATGTGACGGACCCCACCAAGATCGACCGCTACTCGCTCGATCGCGTGTTCACGGCCGCCAACAGCATCGACACGCTCCTGGTCGGCACTGGAACCGGGGTTTGGCTTCCGCCGCCGGAACTGCGCCAGGCCCTGAAGGCGGTAAGGGTGGTGCTGGACACGATGCAGACTGGCCCCGCCGTGCGCACCTACAACATCATGATCGGCGAGCGGCGCCGCGTCGCGGCCGCGCTGATCGCGGTGCCATGAGCAGCACCGCGCCGCCACCCGACTCGGTTGCCTTCTGCGCCGATCTCGTGCGCAGCCACGACTTTCCGCGTTACGTTGCGACGCTGTTCGTACCCGCCGCAGAGCGCCGCGCGCTGCTGGCGCTTTATGCCTTCAATGCCGAGATCGTGCGCGTTCGCGACCAGGTGAGCCAGCCCTTGCCCGGCGAGATTCGCCTGCAATGGTGGACCGACATGCTGTCAGGCCATGTCCATGGCAGCGCCGAGGGCAATCCGGTGGCGGCGGAGCTGCTCCGCGCGATCCGCGATTACGACCTGCCGGTCGAGCCGCTGTCGCTGCTCGCCGACGAGCACCAGTTCGATCTCTACAACGATCCGATGCCGACCATGGCGGCACTGGAGGGCTATCTGGCGGCAACCTCATCGGCGCTGTTTGCCCTTGCAGCCCGGATCATGGCGCCGTCGTCGGAGGCGGCCGAGCATCTCGCCCGTCATGCCGGGCTGGCCCAGGGTATCGTCCAGGTCATTGCCAACCTGCCGCGTGATGCGGCGCACCGGCAATTGTTCCTGCCACAGCAGGTGCTGGCGAGCCACAACTGCAATATGGAAGATGTGTTCGCCGGCAAGGAGACGCCGAGCTTGCGTGCGGTGCTGGACCAGCTCGCGGGCGAGGCGCGCCAGCATCTGACCACGGCCTCTTCGCTGCTGCCGCAGGTGCCGCCATCCGTCCGGCCTGCGTTTCTGCCGCTGAGCCAGGTCCGGGTCGACCTCAAGCGCCTGTCCCTACCTGGGCGCAATCCGTTCGCGCCGCAGCCGGCCTCGCGGCTGCGTACGCTGTGGACGCTGTGGCGGGCTTCACGCTCCAGGGAATTTACCAAATAGGGGTCGGCTTATCGCCTGAGGCGGCCAAATGCTCTATGCTGGCCTATGGCTGACTTGTCCCAAAGCGCGCCCTCCGATCTCGGCGACTTCCCGGTCGCACCAAGCGACATCCATGCGGCCGCCGAGACCATCCGGGGTGCCGTCGTCGAAACGCCCTGTAGCTACAGCCGGACGCTGAGCAAGATCTGCGACTGCGACATCTGGCTCAAATTCGAGAACCTCCAATTCACCTCCTCGTTCAAGGAGCGCGGCGCCCTCAACAGGCTCACCGCGCTGACGCCGGAGGAGCGCGCGCGCGGCGTCATCGCGATGTCGGCGGGTAACCACGCACAGGGCGTCGCCTATCACGCGAGAAGGCTCAACATTCCCGCCACCATCGTCATGCCGGTCGGCACGCCCATGGTGAAGATCGAGAACACCAGGCATCACGGCGCGGAGGTGGTGGTCACGGGCGCGACGCTGGAGGAGGCGGCCGCGTTCGCGCGGAGCCACGGTGAGGCTCGCGGCATGATCTTCGTCCATCCCTATGACGATCCGCTTGTCATCGCCGGGCAGGGCACCGTCGGGCTGGAGATGCTGAAGGCGGTGCCGGAGCTCGATACGCTGGTCGTCCCGATCGGCGGCGGCGGGCTGATCAGCGGCATCGCCATTGCCGCGAAGTCGATCAAACCGTCGCTACGGATCCTGGGCGTCGAGGCCTGGCTCTATCCATCGATGTACAATGCCATCCATGACGGGAATCTGCCGGCGCGGGGCGACACGCTTGCTGAAGGCATCGCGGTCAAATCGCCCGGCAAGATCACCACCGAAATCGTCCGCCGCCTCGTCGACGACATCGCTCTCGTCAACGAAGCCGAGCTCGAGCGCGCGGTTGCGACCCTGATCTCGATCGAGAAGACGGTGGTCGAGGGTGCGGGCGCAGCCGGCCTTGCCGCGCTGATGTCCGATCCGTCCCGCTTCGCGGGCCAGAAAGTCGGCCTGGTGCTGAGCGGCGGCAACATCGATACGAGACTGATCGCCTCCGTCCTGACCCGCGAGCTGGCGCGCGAGGGGCGACTGACCCAGCTTTCGCTCGATATTCCCGACAGACCCGGGCAATTGGCCGCAGTCGCCGCGCTGCTCGCCGAAGCCGGTGCCAACATCATCGAGGTCTCGCACCAGCGGACCTTCTCCGACCTGCCGGCCAAGGCGACGCTGCTGCAACTGGTCATCGAGACCCGCGACAGCGCCCATCTCGACGAGGTGATGGCAAGGCTCAGTGCATCCGGACTGAGTGCGCGTTGCACTTGAGCAGAGCGTGTCACTTATCGCGGCGTCAAACTCCCGAGGTGCCCGATCAGCCGATCGATCTCGGCTTCTGTGTTGTAATAGTGCGGCGAGGCGCGCACGACCGGCGGCAGCGCGCGGACTTCTGCATCGATGCGGGTGCTCGACGGATCTGAAGCGCCGATCGTGATGCCCGCCGCAGCGGCACTGCTGACAATGGCGTCCGCGTCATATCCCTCCACCGTGAAGCTGACGATGGCGCTCGGCGCGCGGCCGAGGTCGCGTATTTGGATGCCGCGAATGGAGGCGAGGCCGCTGCGAAGACGGTCTGCAAGCAGGCGGCAGCGCTGTTCGATAGGACCAAGGCCGATCGCGAGGGCATAATCGACGGCAGCTCCCAGGCCGAGGCGGGCCGCGTAATTGTTTTCCCAGGTTTCGAAACGGCGCGCATCGTCGCGGAGCCGATACTCATCGCGCGCGATCCAGGGCGCGGCGAAGTGGTCGATCATCGGCGGCTCGAGCTGCCGCAGCAGCGCCCGGCGGACGTAGAGAAAGCCGGTGCCGCGCGGGCCGCGCAGGAATTTGCGCCCCGTGGCCGACAGCATGTCACAGCCGATGGCTTCGACATCAACCACCATCTGGCCGACCGCCTGGCAGGCGTCGAGCAGATAGGGAATGCCGCGCGCTCGCGCGATCCTGCCGATCGCTGCCGCGGGATTGACCAGCCCGCCATTGGTCGGAACCCAGGTGATGGCGATCAGCTTCACGCGCTCATCGATCATGCCTTCGAGCGCGTGGACGTCGAGTTCGCCCGTCGAATCGCTTGGCACCACATCGATAATCGCGCCTGTACGCTTGGCCACCTGAAGAAACGCGACATAGTTGGCGGCGTACTCTGCCTCGGCGGTCAGAATGCGATCGCCCTGGGCAAACGGAAGCGAATAAAACGCCATCTGCCAGGCAACTGTCGCGTTCTCCATGAGGGCGATCTCGTCGGGCGCGGCATTCAGCAGCCGCGCGACCGAGCCGTAGACCGCGTCGAGCCGGGCGGACTCGCGATCAGCGGCGGCATAACCTCCGATCTCGCTTTCGAGGTCGATGTGCCGCTTCATCGCTGTGGCAACGGGCGTTGGCATGAGAGCAGCACCCGCATTGTGGAGATACGCAAGCCGGGAGGCGGCTGGTGTGTCGGTGCGTATCTGGTCGATGTCGATCAAGTAAGAGCCTCTGCGTTAGGGTTCCCTGAGTTTGACACAATGACGCACGCGAGCAAGATCGGACAATGGAAGCCGCGGCTGGAGCATGCTGATCCGGATGTTATGATAAAATGGAGGCGTGATTTGGTGGTGATTTGAAAGGACCCGCGATGGCGAAGAACACGATTTGCCTCTGGTATGACAGGGACGCGGAAGCGGCGGCCCGCTTCTATGCCAAGACCTTTCCAGATAGCGCCGTGAGTGCCGTTCACCGCGCGCCCAGCGATTACCCGTCCGGCAAGGCCGGCGATGTGCTCACGGTCGAATTCACGGTGGCTGGCGTTGCTTGTCTCGGACTCAACGGCGGGCCCATGTTCAAACACAGCGAGGCCTTCTCGTTCCAGATCGCCACCGACGATCAGGAGGAGACAGACCGTTATTGGAGCGCCATCGTCGGCAATGGCGGGCAGGAAAGCGCCTGCGGCTGGTGCAAAGACAGATGGGGCGTCTCCTGGCAGATCACGCCGCGCGTATTGATCGAGGCGCTGGCGGCCGGCGGCCCTGAAGCCAAGCACGCCTTTGATGCGATGATGGGGATGACGAAGATCGACGTGGCCGCAATCGAGGCGGCGCGGCAGGGCTGATCGTCGGGGCTGCGGGCGCGGCGATACAGCTCGGTTACCGGCGTTCGATCCCCTTTGCTTCGAACCGCGGCAAGTTGTTTGCTGGAATACAGGCGCACCGATGTGCGTCAGCGTTTGGCGCGTTATGCGGCGTGATCAAGCCTCAGGTCGATCTCCTGGCGCAGTGCCGCGAAGTCGATCGGTTTTGTCAACAGATCAGTTGCGCCGTTGTCCAGCGCTTTGCGCTTGGTCTCGGCGTCACCGTAAGCCGTGATCATGATAACCGGAACATCGGGCCGGGCCGCACGTACTATGGGCAGCATCTCGAGGCCGCTCATGCCGGGCATGTTGATATCTGAAAGGATTAAAATGAGAGACGCGTCCCGGATCTCCGTAGCGCGTTGCAGCGCCAAGGGCGCCGACGGTGCAAATTCCATAAGAAAACGACCGTCGCGCAGATCGCGTCGGAATTGCTGGCGAAACAGCACTTCGACGTCCGGTTCGTCATCAACGACCAAGATATACACGCTCAACTCATCTCTCCAGCCTATTTTGTCGCGGCCGCAGTGCGTGGCAGCCTGATAATGAACTCAGTAAAGGCATCTGGCTCGGTATCCAAATCGATGCTGCCGCCATGCTGTTTCACGATAATATCGTGACATATCGACAGGCCAAGCCCGGTCCCTTCGCCAGCCGGCTTAGTCGTGAAGAACGGATTGAATATCTTCTCCTTCACCTCGGCTGGAATACCTGTACCATTGTCGCGAATGCGGATTTCCACGGCTGGACCGAGACTTCTTGTTGTCGCGCTGAGGGCGGGCTCGAATCCATCTCCGGCGGCTTCCTTACGCTTCATGGCGGCATAGAATCCGTTTGAGATCAAATTGAGAAGGACCCGTGTGATTTCCTGCGGGTACAGGTCGATAATCCCGGCAGAAGGATCGAGCCTTCGCTCCAGCGTGATGTGAAAGCCCGGCTTTTCCGCGCGCGCGCCGTGATAGGCGAGATTGAGGCTTTCCTCGACGATCCCATTGATTTCGGCAGCTCGACGCTCGCCAGATCCCTGTCGCGAATGCAGCAGCATATTTTTCACAATGGAATCGGCGCGCGCGCCGTGCTGCACAATCCTTATCAGGTTAGCCTGGAGCGTCTGGGTGACTTCGTCGATATCCTGTTTGACCCTCTCGTCCAACTGAGTCGCGCGCAGCTTTTCGTTCAGCTCGTTGATGAGTTCCGACGAGAGCGATGAGAAATTATTGATGAAATTGAGCGGATTCTTGATCTCATGGGCGATGCCTGCAGTTAGCTGGCCCAGGGAGGCAAGCTTTTCAGTCTGGATCAATCGATCCTGTGCCGCGCGTAGTTCTTCAAGCGACTGCGAAAGCTCCTTCGTGCGCTTGCGCAATTCATTCAAGAGACGGGCGTTTTCGATAGCGATGACGGCCTGACTCGCAAAATTGGAAACCAGCTCGATCTGCTTGGCAGTGAACAATTTGACTTCCTGGCGGAAGATCGTGATCGTCCCTATTAGCTCGTCTTCCCTAAGCATGGGAACGATGACGAGAGTTCTTGCTCCCGCAAGGTTCGCGAGCGCGCGGACGTTAGGGTTGCCTTCGATGTAAGGCGGCTGGCTCCGGATGTCTTCGATGTGGACGGTTTGATGCGTCTTCTCGACAGTGCCGAGACCGCTAGCGGGGTGCGGACGAATGCTCTGGTAAAGTCGGGCTTCAACATAGGCCTGCGGCGCGTTGTATAGGGCGACGGTGCGGAAGCCGCCTTCCTCATAGAGATTCATGGTACCGAACCGAGCCCCGCAGATGCGAGTCGCATTCTCCAGCATCTTGTTGAAGACCGGCTCTAATTCGCCGGCGGATGCGCTGATCGTCGCCAAGACTTCAGCAGTCGCGGTCTGCTGCTCGAGTGACTCCGTAAGCTCGCGCGTGCGCTCCTGTACCTGTTCGAACAGCCTAACATTGCCAATCGCAATCACCGCCTGATCAGCGAAGGTTTGAAGCAGAGCAATCTGCTTGGCGTTGAACGGACTGATTTCGGTGCGCCGAAGCGCTATGGCCCCGATGCTGTCGCCCTCGCGTAACAGCGGCACGCTGAGTACCGTGCGAACGTTCGAGCGCCGTGCGAATTCCCTTGCAACGGGAAACTCGTCGCCCCCTGGTCCGAGGAGATCGCTTATGTGAACAGGTACGCGGTCGATAATCGCTCGACCGGAAGGCGTTTGGCGGTTGATCTTTTGTCGTTGCCAAACCGCCGGGATGGAACCGTGGTGCGCCGAGGATACAAGTTCATCGGCAACTTTCAGGATAGCTAGCGCATCATCCCCTTCACAAAGCTCGCACGCGCATTCAACAATAGCCTTAAGGACCGGGCCGACGTCGGTCGGCGAGGAGGCGATCACTCTTAAGATATTGGCACTGCCGGTCTGGTGAGTGAGCGCTTCCTGCAGGTCGCGGCTCTTGGCCTGGACCTCCTCGAACAGTCGAACGTTTCCAATCGCGATGACTGCCTGGTCGGCGAATGTCTGCAGGAGGCGGATCTGTTTATCGTTGAAGGGATTCACTTCGGTGCGCCGGAGAGTAATGACGCCAATAGCTTCGCCCTCGCGCAGAAGCGGTACACTGAGGATGGTCCGCACGCCGTCGTCGCGTCTGAGTTCTCGTCCATCAGGAAATGCATCGCCCTCGGGCGAGGTGATGTCGGAGACCTGGACCGGACTCCGATCGAGAACCGAGCGGCCGGCGGTCCATTTGCGATTGATGGGCCACGTTGCGTGGGAAGGCTGGATCGGACCGTGATGTGCAACGAGTTGGAGATGGTCGTTCCTTCTCAGGCGAAGCACCGCATCGGAGCTTTCGCAGAGCTCACAGGCACTTTCGACAACCGCCTTTAATATCGGATCGATCTCGGTCGGGGAGGACGCGATGACCTTCAAAATGTTGGCGCTGCCGGTTTGGTGCGTCAGGGCCTCCTGCAGATCACGGCTCGTGGCTTGCACTTCCTCGAAAAGACGCACGTTCTCGATGGCTATGACCGCCTGATCGGCAAACGTCGAAACCAGCTCGACCTGTTTCTCAGAAAACGATTGAACCGTCGTTCGGCCCAGGAACAGAACTCCGATCGGCTCCTCTTCGCGCATCATCGGCACACCGAGTAACGTGCGATAGCCAGCGGCCTTCTGCATGTCATGGTATGCGTATTCGGGATCGGCCAGTACGTCCAGGATCTGAACGGACCTGTGTTCGAGGAGGACCCGGCCGATCAAACTGCCTCTGCCGGGCTGAAGCCGATGAACGTCGGCGACCTTGACCCAATCCACGCGAAAATTGTAGCCGGTGGCATGATAGAATCCGCGCTCGTCCTTGCGCGCAATGGCCGCCATGTCCGCATTGCATAGACGCGCTGCCGATTCCGTCAGCGTATCAAGCACCTTGTGAAGGTCGAAGGCCGAACGGCTGATGACCTTTAACACGTCTGCAGTCGCTGTCTGCTGCTGCAATGACTCGGTAAGATCATTGGTCCGACGCTGAAGTTGATCGAACAGACGAACGTTTTCGATCGCGATCACTGCTTGGTCGGCGAAGGTAGTGACGAGCTCGATCTGCTTGTCGGTGAAGGGCTCGGTGCGTTGACGCGCGAGCACAATTGTCCCGATCGGTTCGTTCTGGCGCAACAGCGGTACACAAACGGCCGTATGCTGCCCAGCGAGGTTCGTCGATTCCTGCAGCGTATATTCGGGGTCCGAGGCGACATCGAGGATTTGAACCGGACGCTTTTCGATCACCGCCCGTCCGGTAATCGTGCCGCGACCCGGAGCGATCGGGTGATTCCTGAGAAAGTCGACATACTCTGCGGTGTAACCGACGGCTGCTCCGGCGCGGTAGAGATTGCCCTCGCGCCGCATGATGAAGGCCATTTCAGCGTTGCATAAACGCGCCGCGGTCTGGACGAGTGTATCGAGCACGGGCTGCAAATCAAAGGTCGAGCGGCTGATCGTTTTTAGGACGTCTCCGACCGCGGTCTGCTGCTGAAGCGATTCAGTTAAGTCGTCTGTGCGCTGCTGCACTTCGCTGAATAACCGCGCGTTTTCGATTGCGATCACCGCCTGGTCTGCAAAGGTCCGCAGCAGTTGCTTGTCCTGCTCGGCAAAGTTGCCTGGTTGGGCGCGCGTGACGCTGATCATGCCGATTGAAGTGCCGTCCTTCATGATCGGTGCGAAGAGCATCGCGCGGAAACCACGCAACCGGGCGACGTCTCGGATCTGCAGCTCGGAGATGGCCTCGGTGTCGGGGATAGGGACAATCTTTCCCGATGAGGCGAGTTGGAAGCTTGGAAAGTCTGCAATCGGCCGCGGGAACATATGGGTCAGATGTTCATCGGCTACAGCATTCGTCCGGGTGAATGCCGCAAGCTGCGCGATTCCGTCGATGAAGCGGAACACCGTGGTGGAAAAGCCTCCAATTAGCCGGTTGGCGCTGGTGGCGATTGCGTTGAAGACCGGCTGCACGTCGGGGGGCGAAGTTGCGATCACCCTTAAGATATCGGCAGTCGCGCTCTCGCGATCAAGCGCGGCGCGCAGCTCGGCCAATAGCCGGGCGTTTTCCTGCTTCAAATCCGCCACCACGTCTTGTGAGAGCGCGGGCATCGGATAGCAATCCATATCGCCGAATGCATCGCGGCATCCGGCCAAAATATGCGGCAGTTTCGACTTGGATTATTTCACTTCGGAGCGCGTTCGGCCAGCCATATCGTAAGTTGATGCGCGCCCAATTACCCGCTGCCCTGCTGCCAAGGTGCACCTCCGCCGGCGGGTCTGGCGGTGACGAGCGTGCACTCGAAGATGGATGTAAAGCAGATGGAGGCGATCGCCGCGCCGCGGCTTACGTGCGCCGACGGGCTCTCCAAGTCTCCGTCGCGATTGCCAGAGCAGACGTACTGGAATGCCTACGATCGGGACGGCAAGGCGAGAGCCGATCTCGCCTCAGATGCAGAGGCTGAGCAGCTTGATGTAGCAGCCGCTGGATTTGGGCGGGCTCGCGGGCGCGGCCTCGCGCTTCACGACAACCAGAGGCTCCTTGTCCTTCTTTCTCTTGCCCTTCGGCTCGTAGTCGCCGGCGATCACCATCGCCCAATAGATGCGCTTGCCGCTGGCATTCTTGGCGCTCGCGATGCCGACGCGGGAGGCGTTGTGCAGCAGCAGGTTCTTGCGGTGCCCGGAGGAGTCGATCCACTGCCCCAGGGTCTTCTCGAAATTGTCGTAGCCGTAGGCGATGTTCTCGGCGGCGCGGCCCGCGCCGGCTGGCGCCACACGGCGGTTGAACGGGCCGAGTGCGTCGTGGCTGAGATCGTCCTTGGCCGCCATCGCGCGGGCCTGGTCCGTGGCGATGCGGTCAAGGGTTGAATCGCGGACGACGCGGACTTCGCCGTGCTTGAGGCGGAAGCTCGAGATCAGGTCGGCGGGGGACTCGGCCATTGCGGGTGTGATGGCCAAAAATAAGCCGGCGATCAGGCCGCCAACCACACGATGCATCACCGTCCCCCGAATGCCCATAACCCGCCAAGCCCGAATGATCCGACGCTTCTCTATCGCCAATGTGGACGCTTCAAGGCGCGCCAGGCCCTAGCTCGCTGGCAGATCCGCCTCGAAATTGAAGCGGTCGCGCAGGTTCTTGCGCTGCTCGAGGATGTCTTTGAGGAAGGCGCGGTCCTGATCGTTCTTCATCATCGGCTCGATCAGGTCGAGCTGATTCATGGCGACCAGTTGCAGGATCTCGGTGCGCGCTTTGCCACTGGTGTCGCGGGGCAGGGCGTGAACAACCTGGATGTGTTCCGGCGGCTTCGGGCCCTTGGCGGCCGCAAGCTCGTTGCGGAGCTCGCCTTCGAGCGAGGCCTGGTCGGCTTCGACGAAGGCATAGAGCCCGACGCCGGAGCGGCGGTCGGCAAAGGCGACGATGGCGGTGTCGCGCACGGCCGGGTTCTTGCGGATCAGTTCCGCCAGCACCGGCGCGTCGTTGACGAGCCGGCGGCCACCACCCTCGCGGTCGGTGAAGTTGAACAGGCCGCGGGTGATGGCGCGATAGACCTTCTTGCCGGTGACAAGCCATAGGCTCGCGGCAAACGATTTTTTCGCGAGGATTTTTCGCTCGCGCGGTGTCAGTGCGTCGGGTGCGTAAGAGCGCTTATGCTTGAGCAGATGTCGGAGGTCTTCATAGGCAAGGATGCGATAGAGCCGGCCGCGCCGCGCAAAGCAGGCCGCGAGCTGGAAGTCGGTCACATAGGCGCGGCCGTTGCGACCAACCAGCCAGTTCTGCTCCTTGGCGAGATCGTTGTGGCAGATGCCGGCGCGGCGAAGCCGCCGCAGCGCGGCTTTGGCCGAGCGGAAATAGGCGAGGTCGCCATGCGGCTTGGCCAGATGCAGCGCGACGCCGTCAACGAAGCCGCGCACCAGCGCGCGGCGTCCGCCCCACAGCAGCTCCGGACCGACGTTAAGGCCTTTGGCAAGCTCTAGCGCGCGCTTCTCGCGGGCGAACAGATGGCGTGCCAGCAGGTACGACCACCACGGCACCTCGTCGAGCCGGCGCAGCACCGCGTCGACCTCGACGTTCTCGCTGCGGAAACGGCCGCGCTCGACGGTCGAGAACACGTCGCGCTTGAGCAGCACGCCCTCGGTCCAGCGCGCCGAGAGTGCCGCGGCGTCGTCTTGTGGGAGGCTCATCGAAAACTCACGCTGCGGCGGCAATGCGCAGGTGATCGGCGATCCAGCGATCGAGATCGGCGAGCGCGCGTGCGCTCATCGCCTGCTTCTTGGCCACCGTCTTCTCGTTGCCGCGCAGCCGCGTGCCGTCGGCCTTCTTGGTCGGCACGATCGCGAGCGGCGGGAATAGGCCGAAATTGATGTTCATCGGCTGGAACGAGCGCGTGCCGGGCTCGATGGTTTCGATATGGCCGCCGGTGATGTGACCGAGCAGCGATCCCAGCGCCGTAGTGCCAGGCGGGCTCGCCAGTGTCGCGCCGCGTGCATCTGCTGCCGCATAGAGGCCGGCGATCAGGCCGACGCTGGCGGATTCCACATAGCCCTCGCAGCCCGTCATCTGACCGGCAAAGCGCAACCGCGGCTGCGCGCGCAGGCGCAACTGGCCATCGAGCAGCTTTGGCGAGTTAAGGAAGGTGTTGCGATGCAGGCCGCCGAGGCGGGCGAATTCGGCCTTCTCCAATCCCGGAATGGTGCGGAAGATGCGCTGCTGCTCGCCGTATTTCAGCTTCGTCTGGAAGCCGACGATGTTGTAGAGCGTGCCGAGCTTGTTGTCCTGGCGCAGCTGCACGATCGCGTAAGGCTTTGTGGTCGGATCGTTCGGATTGGTGAGGCCGACCGGCTTCATCGGACCGTGGCGCAACGTCTCGGGGCCGCGTTCCGCCATGACCTCGATCGGCAGGCAGCCGTCGAAATAGGGCGTGTTGGTCTCCCACTCCTTGAACTCGGTCTTCTCGCCGGCGATCAGTGCCGCGACGAAGCCGTCATACTGCTCCTTGGTCATTGGGCAGTTGATGTAGTCGGCGCCGTTGCCGCCAGGACCGACCTTGTCGTAGCGCGACTGGAACCAGGCCACCGACATGTCGATGGACTCGCGGTGCACGATCGGCGCGATCGCGTCGAAGAAGGCGAGCGCGTTTTCGTCCGTCAGCTCGCGGATGGCATCAGCCAGCGGCGCAGAGGTGAGGGGGCCGGTCGCGACGATGACGTTGCTCCAGTCGGCCGGCGGCAGGCCTGCGACCTCGCCGCGGGCGATCTCGATCAGGGGATGGTCGTTCAGCGCCTTGGTGACGGCCGCGGAGAAGCCCTCGCGGTCGACGGCCAGGGCGCCGCCGGCGGGTACCTGGTTGGCATCGGCCGCGCGCATGATCAGCGAGTCGAGCTGGCGCATCTCCGCATGCAGCAGGCCGACGGCGTTGTTGGCGGCGTCGTCCGAGCGGAACGAATTGGAGCAGACGAGTTCGGCGAGCCCGTCGGTGCGGTGCGCCTCGGTCATGCGGGTCGGCCGCATCTCGTGCAACACCACGGCCACGCCGGATTTGGCCACCTGCCAGGCGGCTTCGGAACCGGCAAGGCCGGCGCCAATCACGTGCACGATGTTGGATTGGGATCCTGTCATGGGGCGGACAGGTAGCGCTTTTCGGCGCCCAGTGGAATCGCCGAGATCGAGTTTTCTGCCACCAGATGCGACAACGCCCGCACGAGGCGGGCGCTATCGGTTCGTCCGGTGAAGGGCTGAACGATATCAGCCCTGATACTGGCCGGCGGCAACGCGCGGGATGTCCGAGCGATCGAGGCCGATATCGGCCAGTTCGCGATCGCTGAGCTGGGACAGCTCGGCAACATTGCGCTGATAGTCCCGGAAGGCCTGGATCATGCGGATGAGCGAGAGCAGCATTAGTAGTCTCCTGTAGTTCGATTCAGCCCTTGCCCGGGCCTCATCGTTGAAATGAATATAGGTGAGAGTGGTGCAGTGCGAAAGTTCCGATGTTGCGATGCAGCTAGGCGAAGAATGCATAGCTCTGATAACCGATGATTAACCCGAGGGCAGTCCCGCTCAAGCCGCGGGCGGGACAAGCAGTTTTGTGCCATAAATGTCCGTGAATTCACGGGGTTATTGGGGATCATGCAGTTTAATACATGATGGAAGTTTCCGCACCCGCAAGGAATTCTTCCAGCGTCTGAACCCAAGTTAGGCATGCGCGAATCGCATGCGCTGAAGGGAGCGTAAAAATGAATATATGTTCATCAAAAAGACTGCCGATTCGCTTCGGAAATCGGCTGAATGGCAAAACGAGGATTTAAGGCGCGCGGGCGAGCTGGGTGGCGAAATAGGCAACGGTCTTGGAATAGACCTCGCTCTTGTTCCACTGCTGGAGCACCGCGAAGTTCGGACTGCCCGGCTGCCAATCCTTGCCGCGCTGCCAGCCATAGCCGGCGAGATAATTGGCGGTGGAGGCGAGCACATCGGGCGCGTTGTGCAGGAGATCGCGCTTGCCGTTGCCGTCGAAATCGACCGCGTACTTCATCCAGGACGACGGCATGAACTGGGTCTGGCCGAGCTCGCCGGCCCAGGCGCCCTTCATGTCGGCGGGTGCGAGATCGCCGCGCTGGACGATGCGCAAGGCATCCATCAGCTCGCCGCGAAACTGCTCGGCGCGCCGGCAATCATAGGCCAACGTCGCCAGCGAGCGGATGGTGGCGAACTTGCCGGTGTTGACGCCGAAATCGGTCTCGAGCCCCCAGATCGCGACCAAGACCTCGCCGGGGACACCGTAGGCCTGCTCGATGCGCGACAGCACCGAGCCGTATTGCTTCATCATGTTGGAGCCGCGCTGCAGGCGCGGCGGCACCATGCGGCCGGAAAACTCCTCAAAGGTCTGGGTGAAGACCTTCTGCGAACGGTCGCGGTTGAGCACGCTCTGATCGAGCGTCACACCGGCGAGCCCCGATGCAATGGCCTGTTGCGAGATGCCCTTGGCCGCGGCGTCGGTTTTGAAGTCCGTAAGCCAGGCGTCGAAATTGCCCGAGCCGCAAGCAACGGCGGCGAGCGCTGGCTGGGTTGACAGGATGGACGCGGAGAGGGCGAAGGCTGCAAGAGCGAGACGAGAAATCGTCGGGGTCATCAGATGAAATGAATTCCGTGAAGTGATCTGACCGGCGCGCGCAATCTCGGTTGTAACCGCGGCCAAAGCAAGGCTGTGACAGCGCGACCCTGCCCGAGCCGGGCAGGATCGCACGTCACGATATCGTCAGGCGTCCGTGTTGTTCCTCCAGGGGAAGAGGTTGGCGGGGAAGTCGGCGGCCGGCTTGCGCGGACGATGCGGCGGAGGCGGCACTGGACGTGCGCCTGGATCGGACACGATCACCTTGCGGTAGAGGTGCCAGGTGGCATGGCCAAGCAGGGGGATCACCACGGCGAGGCCGAGGAACGCCGGCATCGTGCCGAGCGCCAGCAGCACCGCCACGATCAAGCCCCAGGCCGCCATCGGTGCCGGGTTCTTCGCGACGACGCGCAGCGAGGTGACCATCGCCTCGAATGCACCGGCATGACGGTCCAGCATCAAGGGGAACGACACGGCGCTGATGCAGAGCGCGGCGAGCGCGAACAGGAAGCCGGTGCCGCAGCCGACCACGATCAGCCACCAGCCCTGCTGCGTCGTCAGCACGCGCGTGATGAAATCCGAGATACCGGTCACGCCCTCATAGCCGAACGCCGCAACATAGATCGCCTGTGCGGTAGCGACCCAGGTCACGAACAGAGCGAGCAGCAGCGTGCCGAGGCCGAGCATCGCACCGAAGGAGGGCGAGCGGAGCACCTCCATGGCGTCCCAGGCGGTGGCCTCTTCATGGCGTTCGCGCCGGCTCGAGAGCTCGTAAAGACCGAGCGCGGCGAAGGGCCCGATCAACGCGAAGCCGGCGGCCAGCGGAAACAGCAGCGGCAGCACCGAATAGCCCATCACCACGCGGGCGAGCACGAGGCCGAGCACCGGATAGATCACGCAAAGGATGATGGCGTGGCTCGGAACGGCCTTGAAGTCCTCCCAGCCGCGCTTCAGCGCGTCGTGCAGGTCGGACAGTTGGATGGTTCGGATCACCGGTCCGGCCGCTTCCGCGGTCCGGGCCGTGCTGGGGACATTGCCCTGGTAGAGTATGGCCATGGTCGCTAGCTCCCTTGCCAAGGGCCGATCTTACGCCGGCAACGGTGCAAGCGGCCGCCTTCTTTGAACGATCGCGATTCCGACCAGACGCGAATTCCGGATGGCATCGCGAGCTGAACCGCAAGCGTACTCCCAATTCCGAGTCCTGTCCCTCACGCCTGGGTGAATTTCGATGACGCAGTGCAAACCTCGCCGATGTCATTCGGTCGTCATTTCGCCGCAGATAAGCTGATGCTGCGTGCTGGTTCGCAGAACTTCGCGGGCGCAACGCACGAACATCGTCTATAGTGCCACTCAAGGCCCTTCCAACGGATCCTTTTCGGGGAGCAGACATGAGCATTTTCGGGAAAATCATGAGCGCGATCTTCGGCAGCCATCCGGCTGCTGTCGCGCCTGGCGGCAGCGCGCCCGCAGGGGCCGCGCCGGGCACATCGGAGCCGGCTGCCGCGCCCATGGCAGCCGTCGACGTCGCCGCGATCGTCGACAAGGCGGTGGCTGCGCACAAGGGCGAGAAGCTGGAATGGCGCACCTCCATCGTCGATCTCATGAAGGCGCTCGACATCGATTCCAGCCTTGCTGCGCGCAAAGATCTCGCCAAGGAGTTGGGCTACACCGGCGATATGAACGACTCGGCGAGCATGAACGTCTGGCTGCACAAGCAGGTGATGTCCAAGCTCGCCGCCAATGGCGGCAAGCTGCCGCCGGAGATCAAGCACTGACCGATCGCTCGGTCGTACCGCAAGGGCCCGCGATCTCGCGGGCCCTTTTGCGTTCAGGCGAGGAGATCCGCACTTTCCGGATGCCTGTCGAGATAGTCGACGACGAAGCCACAGCCGGCGATCACCTTCTTGCCGTCGCGGCGGATCAAGTCCAGCGCGCCCTTGACCAGTTCGGACCCGATGCCGCGGCCGCGCAGAGCGCGCGGCGTTTCGGTGTGCGTGATGATCACGGCCGACGGCGTCAGCCGGTAATTGGCGAAGGCGATGTCGCCGCCGACATCGAGCTCGAAGCGGCTCCTGTCCTTGTTGTCGCGTACCGAAGCCGCCATGCGGGATCCTTCCGAAGTGCAGATTGCGTCCTGATCTAGGAGGCTGACCCCGCCCTTGCCAAGGTGAGACCAAGGGAGATTGCCGCAGGGGAGATATCTGCAAACGCGCGTCCTTGCGGCCGCAGTGCAGTATGGAAGTCTCGCTCTGCGAGCATGATGCAGCGAGTGCAAATAATCCTCGGTATTGCCCTTGCAAGCCCCACGGCGGTTCCCACGTCCTTGAGAGGACATACGCCCGAATGCGGCCGGCAGGGTCGCTAGACATTCGGAGTGTCATGATTGCCAGCCGCAGACGTATGCCTCTTGTAGGAGGGTACGATGTCGGATTTTGGTTTCTTGGGTACTCATCGAACATGGGAAGACTGGTGCGGGATGCTGCTCGGCGCGCTGATCGTGGCTTCGCCGTGGTTTCCCATCCAGGATCAGCCGGTCACCGGACACGAAACGATGATCCTGAATGCCGTCGCGGTCGGTCTGGTCGTGTTTGGCATCAGCCAGCTCGAATATGTTGCCTTGCAGCGCTGGCAAGAGGTGACGACGATCCTGGTCGGACTTTGGCTCATCGCCTCGCCTTACGTGATCGGCTATTCCGGTGAAGGCTTTCTCCGCATCTACCACACGAGCCTCGGTGCGGTGGTGGTGCTGCTCGGCATACTGCAGCTGTGGCAGGACTGGGATCTGAATGACCAGGACATGCTCAGGCACGGACAATAGGCAGCAGATATCGGCAGGCCCGCCGGCCGCGGGTGGCGGGCCTGTGTCCTTAGCTCGTGACGAGATCTGAGTCGTCCGGACGCCGCTCGATCCACGAGGGCAGTTCGGTTCAATCGGCTGCTTTAGCGAGCCTGGAATCTTCGGGCTGCGGCTGCGGGCCGAGGCAACCCTGACAGATGACCAGGGAGCGATTGACCCTGGCGTCCTGCTCGGCGTCGGTGCCGTCCTGCGCCTGCCACCATTCCTTCGAAGAGGGCTGAAGTCCGCCGTGCGATCGGTCGTGCTCGGATCGGGCTGCGGTGCGCGCAGGTCCGGACGCTGCGTACGGCCGGTTGGGATCTTCGCCGGCGCCATCCCAGGCATAGCGCGCGGGCTTGAAGGCGGGATCTGAGGCCAGATGCGCTTGCGGGGCCACGGCACATCCGGCAAGCGCCAGCGTAAGCAGGAGGACGGCGGGCGCTTTGACCATGATGTGACACTCTGAACGCAAGAACTGAGCGAGGTTGCTCCGATCATGTTTAAAATTCCCTGAACTATTGCACCCGCGCCGGCGAGCGTATGCGCCAGCTGATCCTGCTCGCTCTCTTCGCCTCCGCCGCGCGCCGTGCAGCCCTACGGGGAGCCGTGCATCCGGCGGCCTTGCGAGGGCACTGGCGATGGCGATAAATGGGCTGCAATGAGCGGGCAGCTAACGTGCCGTCCGCCGTCGAAGAGGAAACCCGATGCAGCCCCTGCGCATGTCCCGCCGCGTCATGAATCTCGCTTACATGCTGACCCAGAATGCGCGGCGGCATGGATCGCGAGCTGGCTTTGTCTGGGGTGACAAGTCCTGGACCTGGCGCGAGATCGATGCGCAGGTCTCGGCGCTGGCGGCGGCGCTCGCCGCGCGCGGCATTGCGAAGGGCGACCGCATCCTCGTCCATTCCAAGAATGGCGACGAGATGTTCTTTTCGATGTTCGCCGCGTTCCGGCTCGGCGCGGTCTGGGTCCCCACCAATTTCCGCCTGATGCCGGATGAGGTGAGCTATCTCGCGCAGGCCTCCGGTGCGAAAGCGTTTCTGTGCCATATCGAGTTTCCCGAGCACGCTGCGGCCGTGAGCGGCGGCGCGCTGGAATTCACTTGGAGCATCGACGGCAAGGCTTCGTTCGGCGAGCGCTCGGTGGCCGACGCGATCGCCTCGCAAGCCGGCGCTGCCGTGGAGAACGTCGCCGTCGAGCACGACGATCCCTGCTGGTTCTTCTTCACCTCCGGCACCACCGGCCGCTCCAAGGCGGCCGTGCTGACCCACGGCCAGATGGGATTCGTCGTCACCAATCATCTCGCCGATCTGACGCCCGGCACGACGGAGCAGGATGCCTCGCTGGTGGTCGCGCCGCTGTCGCACGGTGCCGGCGTGCATCAGCTGATGCAAACCGCGCGCGGTGCACGCACCGTGCTGCTGCCGACCGAAAAGTTCGACATCAACGAAGCGTTCCGCCTGATCGAGGCGCATCGCGTCAGCAATCTCTTCACGGTGCCGACCATTTTGAAGATGATGGTCGAGCATCCCGCCGCCGACAAATGCGATCATTCCTCGCTGCGCCACGTCATCTATGCCGGCGCGCCGATGTATCGCGAGGACCAGAAGGCGGCGCTGAAGAAGCTCGGCAAGGTGATCGTGCAGTATTTTGGCCTTGGCGAGGTCACCGGCAACATCACCGTGCTGCCGGCCGCGCTGCACGATCCCGAGGACGGCCCGCATGCGAGGATCGGCACCTGCGGCTTCGAGCGCACCGGCATGCAGGTCTCGATTCAGGACGACGAAGGCCGCGAGCTTGCGGCCAACCAGAGCGGTGAGATCTGCGTGATCGGCCCCGCGGTGTTCGCCGGCTACTACGACAACCCTGAAGCCAATACGAAGGCGTTCCGCAACGGCTGGTTCCGCACCGGCGATCTCGGTCACATGGACGAGGAGGGCTTTGTCTACATCACGGGACGGGCCTCCGACATGTACATCTCCGGCGGCTCCAACATCTATCCGCGCGAGATCGAGGAGAAGATCTTGACGCATCCGGCCGTCGGCGAGGTTGCCGTGCTCGGCGTGCCCGATGCGACCTGGGGTGAGGTCGGCGTTGCCGTCTGCGTCGCGCGCGAGGGCGCGAAGCCGGTGAGTGAAGCGGAGATGGCGGCGTTCCTCGCGCCGAAGGTGCCGCGCTACAAGATGCCGAAGCGCTTCTTCTTCTGGGAGGCGCTGCCGAAATCCGGCTACGGCAAGGTGCCGAAGCGCATGGTGCGTGATGAGCTCGAGGCGCGAGGCCTGCTCGATCTCGACAAGACGAAGGCAGGCTGAGCGGGCGTCATGCGCAGCATCAAGCAGCCGGGCGCACCTAGCGCAGAACGCATCCAATGGGTGGAGGCGAGGGGACGCGCCTTCGCGTTCACGCTTGAAGCCGGTCTGCCCTTGCTGGAAGCCGCGCGCCGCGGTTTTGCCGCGGAGGGTTTTGCCGGCGGCGTGCTCAATTTTGGCACCGGCGCGCTTGGGCCGTTCGCCTACGTGATGCCGGCGCTGTCGAAGACTGGCGAGAACGCTGCGTTCTACAGCGATACGTTCCGGCCCAAGGGCGTGACGCGCACGAAGCTCGGCAGCATGACGCTGGGCATGCGCGACGGCGCGCCGTTCTTTCATTGCCATGGGCTCTGGACCGAGGCCGATGGCCGCGCCGGCGGCGGCCACATGCTGCCGGACGAGACTGTTGTCGCTGAACCGTTCGAGGTGGAAGCCTTCGGTCTCGATGGTGCGATGTTCACGGCCGAGCCTGATCCGGAGACGAATTTCAAGCTGTTCGGGCCTGTGGCGGCTGCGAGCGCCGGTGCGCAGGCCACGGGCCGCGCGTTTGCGATGCGGTTGCGGCCGAACCAGGACTTTGCGGGTTGCCTCGAAGCATTCTGTCGCGCGCACGGCATTGCCAGCGCCAAGATTCATGGCGGCGTCGGCTCGACCATCGGAGCGCGCTTCACCCATGGCGGCGTGACCGAGCCGTTTGCCACTGAGCTGGCAATAACGTGCGGCGCGATCGAGGCCGGTCCGTCCGGCGCGCTCGAAGCCGCACTCGACGTCGCCCTGATCGACTACACCGGCGGCCTCGCCGAGGGTCGCCTGATCCGCGGCGACAATCCCGTGCTGATGACCATGGAGTTGGTGCTGGAGCCCATGGGCTAATCCTTGGACAAAGGCACGACCGGGGCTTGCGACCTTCCGCAGATGCCACTTTCATGCAGTTTGTGTTCCTGATATGTTCCTATGAAGATTTCGGCGGGGACGGAGCGGGGCAGGAGCATGAGCCGGACACGACGGCGACAGACCACACTGCGTGCGCCCTATCTCAGGCGCGTATGGCTCGATCGCTCGCGGGTCGAGGACTGGGAGGCTTATCCGTTCTGCCTTCCCGTCTTCAGGGATGAGTTCGATCACAGCTTCGAGTCCGCGGTCACGATCATCGTCGGCGAGAACGGAACCGGGAAGTCGACCATCCTCGAAGGCATCGCGGGAATGGCCGGCTTTGCCAGCACCGGCGGCCGCAAGGGCTTTCAGGAGATCGACGGCGGCGGCATCGAAATCACCGGCGAGGAACTGTCGTCTGCCTTGCGGGCCGCGTGGGTCCCGAAGGTGACCGACGGCTGGTTCTTCCGGGCGGAGACATTCTTTTCGGTTGCGCGCTATCTCGACCGCTCGGCCGTGAGCGCCGCGCAAGCCATGGAGGGCGTGTTTGGTGCAAGCGTTCAGGAGGCGCCGGACTATCTCTCCTTTTCCCATGGCGAGGGCTTTCTGGTCTTCTTCGAGGAGCGCTGCCAGAAGCAGGGCATCTACATCTTCGACGAGCCGGAATCGGCGCTGTCGCCGGCGCGGCAAATGGACTTCCTCAAGCTCCTGCATCGCATGGATCTCTCCGGCAATTGCCAGGTGATCATGGCAACCCATGCGCCTCTGCTGATGGCCTATCCGAATGCACAACTGCTGCGGCTCGGGAAATATGGACTTGAGCCGGTGACCGTGGAGCAGACCGATCATTACCGGGTGATGCGTGAATTCTGCGACGACCCGCGCGGGTTCGTGGAGGCGACGCTGGGGGAATAATTGACGGCAATCGCCACACTCGCTCTCGCCATCGTCATTGCGAGCGAAGCGAAGGCAATCCAGAGTCTTTCCACGGTGGCAGACTGGATTGCTTCGCGGCGCTCGTAATGACGGAGTGGAAGGCAACAGCGCACCTACTCTCGTGTCCCGGACAAGCTGCAACGCGTGAGCGTTGCGGCGCAGAGCCGGGACCCCGGAGGCCGCGCGGTGCGCTGCTGCATGGGCCCCGGCTCTGCAGCGCACGCCGAAGAGGCGCTGCGCTGCGTCCGGGGCACGACAGCGGAATTCATCTGTTCGAATCTAAATCGCACACACGGTTTCCCGTTCTCGCGGCACATCTGCCCGAGCTTTGCGCTGGTCGTCGCCCTCGAAGATGCCGAGGGCGCAGGGAAGGCCGGGCGCCGGCTGGCACCCGCGGTCCGCTGTGCGCAAATGCGCTGGAAACAAATGCACAGCGGCATACAGGGCAGCCTGGACATCCCGGCCTTCCCTGCGCAGTGGTTTTACGGCTTATGTCGTGATCTCCCCGGGGAGCGATGCACTATTGCCCCCGTCGCCTTGCGGATGGCTGATGTTGCGCGCCCGGTCGGGCCGCATGCATCACCGCAACACTTGGCGCACAGACCCCGGGCGCCAGGACCACACGATCTTGCCGTACGCAGGCTGCACCCGTCGTGTGCGCGTGGCGTTCGCTCACGGAGTGACCCGCCCTGCAAACCACCTGCGCGCGGTGCTGCCCGCGTCCACCACATCCCATCCCGCGTTCGTGACGATCGCGATCCGCCCCTCGGCCCGGGTTGGGGTAGGCGAAACATGCGACAATTCCGAATTCGAGTAAAGCGATCTGGACGCATTGACCCTGGCCTCGTGTGTTTTGCCCGTCGGGCAACGCAAGGGATGGTTTGGATACGGGCACCGCCCCTTGCCACAGCCGTGCCACGAACAGGTCTCCCCATGGTCCAAATATGCGCTACGATGACCTCAGCGCGCCTCAAGTCGCGCAGATTGATGAATGAGGAAACGGTATGAGGATGACGATGGGAACGGCGATCGCCGGGGTGGCGGCGCTGGCGGTGGTGGGGATGGCTCTGACGGCGGCTTTTGAGCCGGTCTGGGCCCATGGGCCGACCCGGCAGAAGGTGCGGGAATCGATCGAGATCAGCGCGCCGCCGGCCAAGGTCTGGGCTGCGATCGGCAATTTCCAGGACATGAGCTGGCTCCCGCCCGTCACCAAGACCGAGGGCCAGAAGGGCAACGAGATCGGCGCGACGCGGACGCTGACCCTGACGGGCGGACCGACGGTCGAGGAGGAGCTCTACAAATACGAGCCCGAGATGCAGAGCTATTCGTACCGGATCACCAAGGTCGACGTGAAGGTGCTGCCAGTGACCAATTATTCCTCGACCTTGACGGTGTCGCCCGCGCCTGATGGCAACGCGAAGCTGGAATGGGCCGGCGCGTTCTATCGTGGCTATCCCAACAATGATCCGCCGCCGGAGCTGAGCGATGAGGCCGCGGTGAAGGCGGTGAGCGGGCTATACAAGGCTGGGCTCGAGGCGCTCAAGAAGAAGATCGAGAGCGGTAGCTGATCGTGCGAGCGCTGGTCCTGGCGGCCTTGGCCGCCAGCCTTTGCGGTGCAAGTCTCGGTATAGCGGGGCCTGGCAGCGCGTCTGCCGAAGAGGCGTTCGTCACCAACCAGCTCAGTGACGATCTGATGGTCGTGGACCTCGCCACTTCGCGCAGCGTTGCGACCATCCCGATCGGCGGCAAGCCGGCGGGCGTCGCCGTCAGCGCGGACGGGCGCTTTGCCTATGTGACGAGCCCCGATGCGAAGGCAGTGACTGTGGTGGACGCGGCCGCGCGGCAGGTTGCGGGGCGGATCGAGGTCGGCGGCGGGCCGCTCGGCATAGCCGTGGCGCCCGACGGCCGCACCGTCTATGTCGCGGATTGGTATGCGGCGGCGGTGCGGGTGATCGATACGGCCTCGCGCAGCGTTACGGCCGGCATCGCCGTCGGCGCCTCGCCATCGGGCCTTGCGGTGACGCCGGACGGCAAACTGCTGCTTTCGGCGGACCGCGACGACGACAGCGTCTCGGTGGTGGACACCGCAACGCGCCAGCGCAAGGCAATCGTCAAGGTCGGCACCCGTCCGTTCGGCGTCACCATCGACGCTGACGGCAAGCGCGCCTACACCGCCAATGTCGGCTCCGACGATGTCTCCGTGATCGACATCGCCGAAGGCCGCGAGATCGGCCGCGTGCCGGTCGGGATGCGGCCCTACGCGGTAGCGTTGACGCAGGGGCGCGGCTTCGTCACCGACCAGTATGGCGGCACCGTCAGCGTGTTCGACCTGGCGAGCTTGAGGCCGATCAAGCGCATCAATGTCGGCGATTATCCCGAAGGCATCAATGCAACCGCCGACGGCAAGCGCATCATCGTCGCGTGCTGGGAGAGCAATGTGCTCGATATCATCGATGCGGCTGAGCTGAAAGTGATCGGCGAGGTCAAGACCGGCGACGGCCCACGGGCGTTCGGGGCGTTCTTGCGGAGGACGGAGTAGGGATTGCGTAGGGTGGGTTAGCCGGACCACGCGCGAGATGTCTCAACGAGTCGCAGTGGAAGGCGTAACCCACCAAGCCGCGAGCAACGGAGGATCGGAAGACGCACAGCGGTGGGTTACGCTTCGCTAACCCACCCTACGATTCCGCGATCTCGGCACAACACATCCGCAATCTCGTCCATCCGTTCGAACGTGCAATCCGGCTTCAGCGCCCGCAGCGCCGCCGGTGCCGCATAGCCCCAGCACACCGCGCCGCAGGCAATGCCCACGGCGCGCGCCGCCTCGATGTCACGGACCTCATCGCCGATCGCGATGACCTGGCTCGGCTCGACGCCGGCACGCCGGACAACCCGGCGGAATTTCGCGGGCTTGCCGAACAGCGAGGCCGCACAGTCGAAATGCGAAAACAGCGCCGCGGCCTCGCCAAGCTTCTCGCGCGCATTGGCTTCGCTGTCGGACGTGACCAGTGCGAGCTGCACGCCGTTCTCGGCGAGCATCCGCAGCATCGTCTCGACGCCCGCGAACAGCGAAATCTCGCTAGCTGCCTCCGCCTTCAACCGCCGCGCATGCCGCGCGATCGCCGGCAGTTTCCACAAGGGCACCTCGAGCCGGGAGAGGATCTCGCGGCTCGACGCATGCCGCAGCTCTTCGATGTCCTCATTCGCGACGCGGCGAAAGCCGAAGCGGTCGGCGACGTCGTTGATAGTGCGTAGGAACCACGGGAAGCTGTCGGCCAGCGTGCCGTCGAGGTCGAAGATGGCGAGGGAGTAGGGCATGGAGGTGGAGGCGCCGAGCGGATCGTGCGTCAGGCCCGCGGCGACGCGCTGACAGATATCATTTGAGGTGCTATATTGACGTTCCTAGAGGTGACAGATGTCGGAGCTACTGGCAAGGATTACAGTCGATCCGCAGCGTATGCATGGACGCCCGTGCATTCGCGATCTGCGCATCACGGTTGCCGACGTCCTCGGATTGCTCTCCGCCGGGCAGTCGCGCGAGAGCATCCTGGAAGACTATCCTTATCTGGAAGAGGCCGACATTGACGCGGTGCTCGCTTATGCGGCCCGCCAGGTCGATCACCCCATCATAGCGGCCAAATAGCTTGCTGTACCTGATCGATGCTCAGCTTCCACCTGCACTCGCGGAAGCGATGCGTCGGGTCGGACACGATGCGGTTCATGTCGCCGAGCTCGGGATGGCGAACGCAACCGACGGGGTGATCTGGAGCGAAGCCATTTCGCGATCGGCCGTTCTCGTAACGAAGGACCGCGATTTCTCACTTCTTCGCGTGGCGAAAGGGCAAGGTCCGACCGTGCTGTGGATCCGGGTCGGCAACATCGACAACCGTGCGCTGGTCCGTCAGTTTCTGGACGCCATGCCGCAAATCGTCGAAGCCGTCGCGCGGGGCGAGTCGGTCATTGAATTCGTCGGTAGTTAGTGTGACGAGCGGACTCGAACCACCGTTCCTATTTCATTGGAAAGATCTACCGATCAAAGCGGCTGCTCGCGCCAACCTTCCTGCGAATATCTCCGATAGGATGTTGCTTCTCCGCTTGATTGCGAAACAGCTCAGGTTTCCTGATTACTTCAGTGAAAACTGGGATGCGCTCGAGGAGTGCCTGCGCGATCTATCATGGTTGCCAGCGGGCAGGATCATTTTAGAGCACGCGGATGTACCGTTGGTGCGCGATGTTGCGAGCGCGAAAGTCTATGTCGCTATACTCGCTGACGCGACCCGCAAGATGACAAAATCGGATCATCCGCTCCAAATCATATTTCCAAGTGGTTGTATCGATCAGATAAAGTGGCTCCTTAGACTCTAGCAGAGATGAGTTAGCCTCACTCCGCCGCCTCGCTCGTGCTCCGCCGCTTCGGCTTCCGCGCCTTCTTCAGCACCGGCTCCAGAAATTTCCCCGTATAGCTCCTTGGCGCCTTGGCGATATCCTCCGGCGGGCCCCACGCCACTATCTCGCCGCCGCCGTCGCCGCCTTCGGGGCCGAGATCGATGACCCAGTCGGCGGTCTTGATGACTTCGAGATTGTGCTCGATGACGACGACCGTGTTGCCCTGCGCGACCAGCTCGTGCAGCACCTCCAGGAGCTTCTTGACGTCGTGGAAGTGCAGGCCGGTGGTGGGCTCGTCCAGAATGTAGAGCGTGCGGCCGGTGGCGCGCTTCGACAGCTCCTTTGCGAGCTTGACGCGCTGGGCTTCGCCGCCGGAGAGCGTGGTGGCCTGCTGGCCGACATGGATGTAGTCGAGGCCGACGCGGTGCAGCGTATTGAAAGTCTCGCGCACGCGCGGCACCGCCTTGAAGAACTCGGCGGCTTCCTCGACCGTCATGTCGAGCACGTCGGCGATGCTCTTGCCCTTGAACAGGACCTCCAGCGTCTCGCGGTTGTAGCGCTTGCCCTTGCAGACGTCGCAGGTGACGTAGACGTCGGGCAAAAAGTGCATCTCGATCTTAATGACGCCATCGCCCTGGCAGGCCTCGCAGCGGCCGCCCTTGACGTTGAACGAGAAGCGGCCGGGCTCGTAGCCGCGCGCCTTCGCCTCGGGCAGGCCGGCGAACCATTCGCGGATCGGCGTGAAGGCGCCGGTGTAGGTCGCGGGGTTGGAGCGCGGGGTGCGGCCGATCGGCGACTGATCGATGTCGATGATCTTGTCGATGTGCTCGAGGCCCTCGATGCGGTCGTGCGGCGCTGCGCCTTCGCTGGCATTGTTTAGCTTGCGGGCGATGGCGCGGTAGAGCGTGTCGATCAGCAGCGTCGACTTACCACCGCCGGACACGCCGGTGACGCAGGTGAACAGGCCGAGCGGAATCTCGGCGGTAACGTTCTTGAGGTTATTGCCGCGCGCGTTCACCACCTTGATGGTGCGGCGATGGTTCGGCGGGCGCCGCTCCGGCACCTCGACCTCGAGCTCGCCGGTCAGGTACTTGCCGGTCAGCGATTTCGGGTTGCGCATGATCTCGGCGGGGGTGCCTTCGGCGACGATGTTGCCGCCGTGCATGCCGGCGCCGGGGCCGATGTCGAGCACGTAGTCGGCGAGCCGGATGGCGTCCTCGTCGTGCTCGACCACGACCACGGTGTTGCCCAGGTCGCGAAGTCTCTTCAGGGTGTCGAGCAGGCGGGCATTGTCGCGCTGGTGCAGGCCGATCGAGGGCTCGTCCAGCACGTAGAGCACGCCCGTCAGGCCCGAGCCGATCTGCGAGGCGAGGCGAATGCGCTGGCTCTCGCCGCCGGACAGCGTGCCGGAGGAGCGGGACAGCGTGAGATAGTTGAGGCCGACGTCGAGCAGGAAGGTGAGGCGCTCGCGGATCTCTTTCAGGATGCGGCCGGCGATCTCGTTCTGCTGCGCGTTGAGCGCACCGGGCACGGTCTCGAACCATTCGCCGGCGCGTCTGACCGACAGCTCCGAAATCTCGCCGATATGCTTGCCGCCGATCTTGACGCAGAGCGCCTCGGGCTTGAGCCGAAACCCGCGGCAGCCCTCGCAGGGCACGTCGTGGAAATATTTCGCCAGCTCCTCGCGCGCCCATTCGCTCTCGGTCTCGCGGTAGCGGCGGTTGATGTTGGTGATGACGCCCTCGAACGGCTTCTTGGTGTCGTAGGAGCGCACGCCGTCCTGGTAGGAGAACTTGATCTCGTCCTCGCCGGAGCCGTACAGGATCGCGTCCTTGGTCTTCTTGGCGAGGTCCTTCCACTTGGTGTCGAGCGTGAACTTGTAGTGCTTGCCGAGCGCGGTCAGCGTCTGCTCGTAATAGGGCGACGACGATTTGGCCCAGGGCGCGATCGCGCCCTTACGCAAGGACAGCTCCTTATCGGGGATGACGAGATCCTCGTCGACATGCTGCTCGACGCCGAGGCCGCCGCAGGCGGGGCAGGCACCGTAGGGATTGTTGAACGAAAACAGTCTGGGCTCGATCTCGGGGATGGTGAAGCCGGAGACCGGGCAGGCGAACTTTTCCGAGAACAGGATGCGCTCGGGCCCGCTCTTGTCGTGGATTTTTGCGGTCTTCTTTTTCTCCTCGGCCGGCGCGGCCGCCGGCGCGTCGGCGAATTCGACGACGGCGAGGCCTTCGGCGAGCTTCAGCGCGGTCTCAAAGCTCTCGGCGAGGCGCTGGCCGATGTCGGGGTGCACCACGATGCGATCGACGACGACGTCGATGTCGTGCGGGAATTTCTTGTCGAGCGTCGGCGCTTCGGCGAGCTCGTAGAAGGTGCCGTCGATCTTGACGCGCTGAAAGCCCTTCTTGAGCCATTCGGCGAGCTCTTTGCGGTACTCGCCCTTGCGGCCGCGCACGACCGGGGCGAGCAGATAGAGGCGGGTGCCTTCGGGGAGCGCCAGCACGCGGTCGACCATCTGGGAGACGGTCTGGCTCTCGATCGGCAGGCCCGTGGCCGGTGAATAGGGCACGCCGACGCGCGCCCACAAGAGGCGCATATAGTCGTAGATCTCGGTGACGGTGCCGACGGTGGAGCGCGGATTCTTCGAGGTCGTCTTCTGCTCGATCGAGATGGCCGGCGATAGCCCGTCGATCTGGTCGACGTCCGGCTTCTGCATCATCTCCAGGAATTGGCGCGCATAGGCCGACAGCGATTCGACGTAGCGGCGCTGGCCCTCGGCGTAGATGGTGTCGAAGGCGAGTGAGGATTTGCCGGAGCCCGACAGCCCCGTGAACACCACCAGCTTGTCGCGGGGAATCTCGACGTCGATGTTCTTGAGGTTGTGCTCGCGCGCGCCACGGATCGTAATTGCACGCAGGCTCGAGCCCGCGTTCTGTTGTTGGCGCTTGGCCTTGATCACTTCGTCCATCCCGGTGGTCCTCGAGGAATCCCAAAGACGCGCGATCGCGCCAATGCAAAAGGCGCGCTTCGCCCGGAACCGGGATCGGCGCCGATGGGTATGCCGGCGAACGTAGGAAGAACGGGCGCGGATTTCCAGTGGCCTTTGCGAATCGTCAACGGATTGTTGGTGCGCTGGCGGCATCTGGCAGCAGAAGGAGCGGGCGGAACTGCGGAAACGGCAGTCAAAACAAAAAGGCCGGCGCGAGGCCGGCCTTTCGTGACGATGTGACGTCGGTCGCGAGGATCAGTACTTCAGATCAGTACTTGGCGACGACCGGGCCGCCGAAGTGATAGTTCACGCCGACCTGCACGGTGTGGAAGTCGATCGTGCCGGACGCCAGCGGAGCGCCAAGGTTCGAGAAGTAGTTCTCGCTGCCGAGGCTGCGATAGAGGTACTCGCCCTTGACCGACCACTGCGGAGCGAAGAACGCTTCGACGCCCGCACCGACGGTCCAGCCGGAGTGCCACTTGCTGTCGGAGACGCTCACGCCGAGCGCGCTGAGGGTGACCTTGTTGTCGATCCAGGCGTAACCACCGGTGCCGTAGAACAGCACGTTGTTGACAGCCCAGCCGATGCGGCCGCGCACGGTGCCCATGGCGTCGGTCTTCGAGCTCAGCGTGGTGCTGACAACGCCGAAGCCGGGCACAACGGTCGCACCGGTGATCGAAGCGCTGACATCAGCCCAGGTGCCGTCGGCTTCGATACCGAACACGACGTTGCCGGTCTGCCAGTTGTAGCCAGCGGTACCGCCGACGAAGCCGCCCTTCATCTTCGGATCGGTCGAGGAGTTTTCCCAAGCGCCGCCGCCGACGACACCGAGATAGAAGCCCGTCCAGTTGTAGACGGCAGCCGGAGCGATCGGCGCCTTGGTGTAGGGGCGGGCTGCGAGATCAGCGGCCGAAGCCGGAGCAGCGAGAGCGAACAAACAGGCCGAAGCCAACAAAACCTTCTTCATCTTTAATCTAATCCCAGTCCCAGTTTCTGTTGTTGCCTTCCATGCCGGAAGGGCAGCGGACTCAACGGCCCAACTAATGCCGTGCTTACACCACTAAAGCCGCAAGTTGTGTCTCCGAAAAGCCACAACAGCGGCAAAACGTAGCAAGTGCCAACCTATTGTTCCGGTTTAGGACCGCAAAAAACAAAAGGGCCGGCACGAGGCCGACCCTTGATCTCTAAATGATATCAGGCAGATATCAGTACTTCGCGATGAGCGGACCGCCCCAGCGGTAGTTCACCCGGATCATGCCGATATCGACATCCTGGCTGATGCGCTCGGAGCGAGTGACAACACCGAGCGGCGCACCGACGAAATTGCCGGACCCGGTGAAGTTGATCGTGCGGTTGCCGAGGAAGATGTGGTCGTACTCGAAGCCGACCGACCAGTTCGGCGCGAATCCGAACTCGATGCCCGCGCCCACGGTGCCGCCCCAACGGGTCTCGTTGGCCCGGTCGAACTCGAGGCCTGTCGCCAAATCGAAGGTCCGATAGCGATCACCGACAACGGCGCCGCCGCCCTTCACGTAGAGCAGCACGTTGTTCCAGGCGTAGCCGACCTGGCCGGTGATCAAACCGAACGAGTCAATCTTCGAGCGGTTGCGAAGGGCGAACAGCGCGCTGACATTGTCGCCAGAAAAGTCTGCCCAGTTGCCCTGGCCCTCGAAGCCGAACACCCAATTGGCCGACTGCCAGCGATAGCCAACCTGGCCACCGACCGTGCCGCCCGTCGCGTTGTGACAGCCTTCTCCGACCAGAGCGCCAGTTCCCGGCGACACGAAGTCCCAGCACTTGTGGCTGGTGCCGCCGCCGCCGTTGATACCGATGTAGAAGCCGCTCCAGTCGTAGATGGCGGCGACCATCGGCGGCGGAGCTTTGGTGTAGGGGCGCGCAGCGAGATCCGCCGCACTTGCAGGAGCCGACAGGCCCAACGCGATTGCACCGATTGCACCAAACAGAATTTTATTCATTGCAGTCTCCCCAGTTTCGTCCGCTTCTTCACGTCCCCGAAGCGGTTGATCAGGCGCGACGCCCATATGAACTAAGTCCGACTCAACCGTAGCCTAAGGAGTGGGCAAAGTCCGTCTCCGAAATGCCACACTCGCAAACCGATTGAACCAAGTGCAACTTGATGAATGTTAAGTAGTTTTTACCGTTTCTCGGGAACCCAAAAAGTTCCATCCGGGGGCTGCTTTTTTTTCATCGTCATCGTGGCCGGACTGAGCCCAATGGCCGCCCGATCGTCCACAAAGAACAAATCTGGAACGAAACGGATGGCGATGCTATATGTGGGGATAACCCTGGGGGTGATGGGCTGAGCGGCGTCCGCAAGCGTATAGGGTCGCCTCAACGGAGCGGCGGAGGAACGCGAGGAGCGGACTTTCACCTTTGAAATTCAGTGGCATTGGAGTGGAGAGCGGCGATGGCGGGAAGCGTCAACAAGGTCATTCTGGTTGGAAATCTCGGCAAGGATCCCGAAATCCGCCGCACCCAGGACGGGCGGCCGATCGCGAATTTGAGCGTCGCCACCTCGGAGACATGGCGCGACAAGAATACCGGCGAGCGCAAGGAAAAGACCGAGTGGCATCGCGTCGTGATCTTCAATGAAGGGCTGTGCAAGGTTGCCGAGCAGTACCTGAAGAAGGGCGCCAAGGTTTACATCGAGGGCGCGCTCCAGACCCGCAAATGGACCGACCAGAGCGGCGTCGAAAAGTACTCGACCGAGGTCGTGCTCCAGGGCTTCAACTCGACGCTGACAATGCTCGACGGCCGCGGCGGCGGCGGAGGAGGCGGCAGCTTCGGCGATGAGCCGGGCGGGGATTTCGGCTCCTCCGGTCCCGTCAGCAGCGCGCCGCGTCGCCCTGTTGCCGCCGGCGGTGGTCGCAACAGCGACATGGACGACGATATCCCGTTCTGAGAACACGGATCGCGCGGCCAAGGCGCATTGCCTGATCGGGCTGCGTTTGGCGTGTCGTGTCAGCAATTTCTACTAATCGGCGGGGCGGGCTCGGATTTTCCGGGCCCGCTTCATGTTCGACGTGAACTCGGACTGCGCCGTGGCAAACAGTCTGACCGGGCCCGCTCGCGGCGCGGTTTTCCAGGCGTGAGAGGTCATTTTGGAAGGGCGATTCCGGGCCTCTCGGGAGCAGTGCTCGGAAGGGCTTAAGTTGTTGGAAAAATAGGCGGAAAAATCGCTTGCCCGGACCTTCGCGAGGGTGGTTATCCGGCCCCCAATGCGCTATATGATTCCCAGATAAAACCTCACCGGATTTCCCCTTGGCTGACGACGACAACAAGCCCGGCGACCAGCCGGCGCAACCCTCGGACATTCGCCCCGTCTCCATCCTCGACGAGATGAAGAAGTCCTATCTCGATTACGCCATGAGCGTGATCGTGTCGCGTGCGCTGCCCGATGCGCGCGACGGCCTGAAGCCGGTGCACCGCCGCATCCTGTTCTCGATGAACGAGGAAGGCTATACGCCGGACAAGAAGCACAAGAAGTCGGCCGGTATCGTCGGCGACGTCATGGGCCAATACCATCCGCATGGCGACCAGGCGATCTACGACGCGCTGGTGCGCATGGCGCAGCCTTTCTCGATGCGCGAACTGCTGGTGGACGGGCAGGGCAATTTCGGCTCGGTCGACGGCGATCCGCCGGCGGCGATGCGCTACACCGAGTCGCGCCTGACCAAGATCGCGCTGAAGCTGCTCGACGACATCGACAACGAGACCGTCGACTTCCAGGACAATTACGACGGCTCGACCAAGGAGCCGGTGGTCCTGCCGGCGCGGTTCCCGAACCTGCTGGTCAACGGCGCCGGCGGCATCGCGGTCGGCATGGCCACCAATATCCCGCCGCACAATCTCGGCGAGGTCATCGATGCCTGCCTGGCGTTGATCGACAATCCGTCGCTGACCATCGAGGAACTCAACAACATCATCCCGGGCCCGGATTTCCCGACCGGCGGCATCATCCTGGGCCGCCAGGGCATCCGCAGCGCCTACCATCTCGGCCGCGGCTCCATCGTGATGCGCGGCAAGGTCACGTTCGAGACGATCCGCAAGGAGCGCGAGGCGATCGTCATCACCGAGATCCCCTATCAGGTGAACAAGGCGACGATGGTCGAGCGCATCGCCGAGCTCTACAAGGAAAAGAAGATCGAGGGCATCTCCGATCTGCGCGACGAGTCCGACCGCGAGGGCTACCGTGTCGTCGTCGAGCTCAAGCGCGATGCCGTGCCCGACGTGGTGCTGAATCAGCTCTACAAGTTCACGCCGCTCCAGACCAGCTTCGGCGTCAACGCCGTCGCGCTCGATTCCGGCCGTCCGCAGACGATGAACCTGAAGGATATGCTGACGATCTTCGTCGGCTTCCGCGAGCAGGTCGTCACGCGCCGGACCAAGTACAAGCTGCGCAAGGCGCGCGAGCGCGCGCATGAGCAGGTCGGCCTCGCCATCGCGGTCGCCAACATCGACGAGATTATCAAGGTGATCCGCACCTCGCCGACGCCGGCCGCTGCGCGCGACACCCTGATGACGCGCGACTGGCCGGCGCGCGACGTCGAGGACATCATCACGCTGATCGACGATCCGCGCCACCGCATCAACGCGGACGGCACCATCCGCCTGTCGCTGGACCAGGCCAAGGCCATCCTGGAACTGCGCCTGGCACGTCTCACTGCGCTCGGCCGCGACGAGATCGGCGACGAGCTGTCAAAACTCGCCGGCGAGATCGGCGACTATCTCGAGATCCTGCGCTCGCGCGCCCGCATTCTCGAGATCATCAAGACCGAGCTCGCCGAGGTGAAGGCCGAGTTCGCCACGCCGCGCCGCACCGTGATCATGGAGCAGGAAGGCGAGGTCGAGGACGAGGACCTGATCCAGCGCGAGGACATGGTCGTCACCGTCTCGCACGCCGGCTACGTCAAGCGCGTGCCGCTGTCGGCCTACCGGGCGCAGCGCCGCGGCGGCAAGGGCCGCGCCGGCATGCAGACCCGTGACGAGGATTTCGTCAGCCGCCTGTTCGTGGCCTCCACGCACACGCCGGTGCTGTTCTTCTCCTCGCGCGGCCAGGTCTACAAGGAAAAGGTCTGGCGCCTGCCGATGGCCGCGCCGAACGCGCGCGGCAAGGCGCTGATCAACATTCTGCCGCTGGAGCAGGGCGAGCGCATCACCACCATCATGCCGCTGCCCGAGGATGAATCGACCTGGGGCAACCTCGACGTGATGTTCGCCACTACAGGCGGCAACGTGCGGCGCAACAAGCTGTCCGACTTCGTCGACGTCCGCCGTTCCGGCATCATCGCGATGAAGCTCGACGACAACGAGGCGATCGTCGACGTCCAGATCTGCACCGAGCGCGACGACGTGCTGCTGACCGCCGCCGGCGGCCAGTGCATCCGCTTCCCTGTCACCGACGTGCGCGTGTTCACCGGGCGTACCTCGATGGGCGTGCGCGGCATCGCGCTTGGCGAGGGCGACAAGGTGATTTCGCTGGCGATCCTGCGCCATGTCGAGACCACCTCGGACGAGCGCTCGGCCTACCTGAAGATGCGCCGTGCGGTCGCAGGCGAAGCTGCCACTGAGGAGACCGCCGCGGACGGAGAGGCCGAGGAGGCCTCCGGCAGCTTCCAGCTGGCCCAGGAGCGTTACGCCGAGATGTCTGCGCAGGAGCAGGTCGTGCTCACCGTGTCGGTCAACGGCTACGGCAAGCGCACCTCGTCCTACGAGTACCGCACCACGGGCCGCGGCGGCAAAGGCATCGTCGCCATGAGCGTCAACAACCGCAACGGCAACCTCGTGGCGTCGTTCCCGGTGGAAGATGCCGACCAGATCATGCTGGTCACCGACAAGGGCCAGCTGATCCGCTGTCCAGTCGAAGGCATCCGCATCGCCGGCCGCTCGACGCAGGGCGTGATCGTGTTCGACACGGCCGAGGACGAGCACGTCGTCTCGGTCGAGCACATCACGGAAGAGGCCGAGAGCGGGAATGGAGAGAACGGCAACGGCGGCGGAGCCTAGCGCATGATCCGGAAAAGCGCGCAGCGGTTTTCCGAAAAGATCATGCTCAAACAATAAGCGCGATGACGATTCATCCTGATCTCATCGCGCTTTCGGCTGGCCCGGGAGCCGACGAAGCTGTATCGCAACGGTGGTTGGAGATGAATTCTCCGATCTGAGTGATGGCCGCATGGGCTTCCGGCAGCACCGGAACGAATAGCTGGAAGACGTGCGGCATGCGCGGCCAGACCTCCAGGCGGCTCCGCGGATTACCTTGTTTCAGCTTGTCGGCCATGCGGACCGCGTCATCCCGCAGGATCTCGTCGCTGCCGACATGGATCAGCACCGGCGGAAGGCCGAACGCATCGCCATAGAGCGGCGAGGCATGGGGGTTATACGGGTCGGCGCCTGCCAGATAGCAACGCACGAATTCCGGAACATCGCGCACGTTCAACATCGGATCTGATGCGGCATTCTCGATCAACGAGGGCGCGGTGAGCGCGAGATCGGTCCAGGGCGACATGGCAACGGCGGCGGCAGGAAGCGGCTTGCGTTCGTCACGCAGCCTCAGGAGAAGGCACAGGGCCAATCCTCCACCGGCTGAATCACCCATCACGAACAATTCGCCTGGATCGCCCGTCTCGCCGGCGAGCCAGAGAAAACCCGCTACGGCGTCGTCCAGTGCGGCCGGAAACGGATGTTCGGGGGCGAGGCGATATTCAAGGGCCCAGACCGTCGATTTGGTCACATTCGCAATGCGCCAGGTGAAATGCCGGTAGTAGATCGGCGCGCCCGAGACATAGGCGCCGCCATGAAGATATAGCACGTTGCGTCCCGGCTGCGACGCCGGGGTGGCGATCCGGTGTAGTCTGAGGTGACTGGCCTGCACGACGCTTGTCTTTGTGCTGCGTGGCGGACGAGGCACCCATCGCTCCATGCGATGCATGTTGGCCCGCCACGTCCCGACATCGAATGGCTGACGGTGCCGTTTCAGGAACATGCGGATACCGAGACGCAGCATTTCCGCGCGCAAGCTCATGGTGCGTCCTCTTGCTTCATTCGCTTGGTTCTTACGGCCTGAATGCGGCCGCCTTTGGCAGGTGCAGCCGCTCGGGTTCGCCGGATCCGGTGTCGACCAGCAGGCCATCCTCGATCTCGACGATGCGATCCGCAAAGGGAATGACCCGCGGATCATGCGTCACGACGAGCACGGCGCGCTCGCGCTGATGGGCTGCATCGGCGAGAATCCGCATGATGCTTCGCCCGTTATTGCCGTCGAGCGCGGCAGTTGGCTCGTCGGCGAGAATGACCGAGGGATTGGCGACAAAGGCTCGCGCGATCGCGACCCTCTGCTGCTCACCGCCGCTGAGCTCGCCCGGCAAGGTATCGGCCTTCTGCTCCAGACCGACCAGGTTCAGCGCTTCCCGCGCCCGTTTCCCGGCTTTGCGTCCACGCTCATGACGGATGTCAAGGGCGAGTTGCACGTTCTGTGCAGCGGTGAGCGTCGGAAACAGATGATAGGACTGGAACACAAAGCCGATATGGTCGCGCCTGATTCTGGCCAGTCCCTCCTTGTCGACGCCCGACGTGGGAGTACCGCACACGGTGAGCGTGCCCGAACTTGGTGCCAGCATGCATCCGAGTACGAGCAGCAGCGTCGTCTTGCCGCTGCCCGACGGTCCCATCAGCAGTGTGAACTCGCCGCGTCGCAGCGTGAGGTCGATCCCGCGCAGCGCCTTCACCTCGCCAGCGCCACGCCCAAGCGTTTTCTTGATCGCGGTGGCCTCAATGATGATTTCGTTCATCGCATGAATACCGTTGCTGGATCGATCCGCACCACACGCACGATTGCGCCGATCGCCGACGCTACGCACATCACGACCGTCAGCACGAACAGGGCTGCAATTAGCCACGGCGTGATGACGATGGGCAACGCGCTCTTGGCAGTCACCTCCACAACGACAGCGCCGATCGCAGTCGCAATGATGAAGCCGATGATCGCGTTGAGGAGCGCCTGATAGATGATGACCCTGTAGATATATGCATTCGACGAACCCATTGCCCGCAGGGTGGCGAATTCACTGAGGTGATCCTTGGTGCTCGAATAGAGCGTTTGCGCGACGATGACGGTGCCGACGATCACTCCCAGCAATGCGCCGGCAAACAGCGCAGCGCCGGCGCCTGTCCCGAACAGCCAGAACGAGCGGCTACGGCTGCGGAATTCATCCGTCGTAAGCACCTCGTGCTCACCAACCTGAGCTCGAACGGCCTTAAGAACTGTGTCGCGATCGGCGTCGGGCTTGAGGCGAACCAGGAGATCGCTGGCGCGATCGGGAAAGGTTCCGGTGTAGGTGCGAGCGTTTTTCAGGTCGACGAAGACATAGGGCGTCGTGGTGAATGAGCGGATGCCATCGGTCAAGGCCACGACCTTCACGCGGCGGCCGCGGATCTCGGCCGTTGATCCGATTTTTGAGACGCCGAGGCGATCGTAGTAGGAGCGGTCGACGACTACGGCTCCATTTTGCGACAGCGCGCGAACGTCACCCTCGACCACGTTCCATGGCCTCAGGCTTCCATCACGCAAATCGGCGCCGACAACAAAGATGGGTGTCAACTCGCCGCTCTCGAGGCGCCAGTCCGAGAAGCCGATGACCAGCGGGACCACGGAGGCGACGCCATCGACGGATGCGACCTTGTCGCGCAGCTTCGCATCCAGCAGCGAAGGATCCTCAAAGCATTTCGCTCCCTTCGGCAGCACCCAGAGATCGGCTGACGCATGGTCGATCATCGTTGTCACCATGCGACCGAAGCCCAGGAACAGGCCCATCTGGATCATCACCAGGACGACCGAAAATACGATGCCTACGAGTGTCGCGACAAAACGCAGGCGATCGTGGAAGAGATTGCGGGACGCGAGCGTCGGGACCAGTGACATGGACGTTCCGTCATCGAGGTTGATCTGAGATAGCGCCCTTGCCCGGGAGTCTGGAATGCCGGTGCACCAGCAGTCTGACGCCTGCGGCGAGGAATCCGCTCGCGGCCCAGCTCAGAGCCAGTGCCACGATGAGGACGAACGCGGCTTTGGCGACGGCATTCAGTCTCGTGCCGAGCAGCGCATATTGCAGCCACAGCACGAACGGGTAATGCGTGAGGTAGATGCCGTAGGCATTGGTCGAAAGACTATCGGCGAGCGCCGAGCGGCGACGCAACAATGCCAGCGAACTGGCCACGAAAGCGATCACGCCTGTTGCGCATGCAGGCGGAAAGGCGAAAGCCGCGGCGAGACGGTATACGGGCGGGCTGGCATTCCAATCCGGCATCGTCAGCGAGGTCAGCCCGCCCCATAGTGCAAAGCAGGCACATGCTGCGGCAACCCAGGTGGGCCAGTGGCGCGCGAGTGGGCCGTCGATGCGGAAGATACTGCGATCGCAGCCGTAGCCGCCGATGGCGAGTCCCGCAGAGAAATAGAGGAGATAGTGCAGCGGGCGGCTTAGCTGGAAAGACAATGGGCCGAGAAAGGTCCATTCCCAGGGCGTGAAGATCATTGCGAGGGGGACATAGGCCAGTGCCGACAGACTGGTCAGACCTGCGAAGAGGAGCAGGGGACGATCGTCGCACTTGGCGACGATGAGGCTCGCGGCTCGTGGCCACGATGGCACGAGCTCATGCAGCGCTGCAGCCAGTCCGCTGAGCAGCAGAAGCTGCCACAAGAACCATTGCGGGCCCGAGGGCCACATCGGCAAAGCGCGCCAATGCTGCCAAAATGCCGCAGGCGACGTGTCGGTCGCGGTCGTCAGATAGGAGGCGTAGTACGCCACCGGACTAAGGAGGGCGACCGCCAGGACGAAGGGCAATCCAATTCGCCACCAGCGCTCCGCGAGATAGGCGGGGCCACCCTTGCGGATGAGGCCGTGCGGGGTGAACAGGCCCGCCAAAAGGAACATCAGGGACATCAAGCTGACGTCCTGCCATGCGCAGAACAGGTCCAGCCCGAACCAGCGCTCGCGGTCGATGATCGGAAACGCGATCCACCGATAGGGCGGCGCGTCGAAGGCGAACGGATGCGGCGGCTGAGAGGCGAGGTAGGGAAGGGCCGAATGGAAGGCGACCACGATCAGGATGACGACAGCGCGCAAGTTGCTGAATGTGACGTTGGCGCCAGGGTTCATGGGGAGCACCAGCCCAGGATTGATCTCGCCGGAACCAACCGAAGGCGATCCACCTGGTTCCAATTCGCTGGGCAGCGGACGCTGTTTTGCTGAAGCCAACGCCTCCAGCGCCCGGCGCGCCGTCGTGCTCGTCGGCGCGGGTCTTGTCGCAGCCGGTGTCGGTGGGGCATCGCTGCGCGCATTCTCGCTACGCGGTGCGCGCCACGCGTCGGCTAAATCTCGAGCTCCGTGCCGAACTCCACCACTTGCTTGGTCGGCACGCCGAAGAACGCGGCGGAGCGTTCTGCGTTGCGCTGGAGGAAGGCGAACACGCCTTCGCGCCAGACCCACATGCCCGGAATGTCCTCGCTCGGGATGATGGTCTCGCGGCCGACGTAGTAGGTGATGTCGGAGAGGTCGATGCCGGGCAGCTTGCCCTGGCGGCAAGTGAGCTTCAGTCCCTCATAGATCGTGGGGTTCTGCATGAAGCCATAATGCAGGATCACGCGGGTGATGCCGGGGATGATGTCGATGATCTCGGCGCGTTCGTCGTCGGGAATGTGCGGCGATTCCTCGATCAGCACGGTGACCAGCAGCACGCGTTCGTGCAGCACGCGGTTGTGCTTGACGAACTGGGTCAGCGCCAGTGGCACGCCGCGCGGCGCGGAGGCCAGGAACACGGCGGTCCCGGGCAGCCTGGCGCGGCATTTATTGATGGCGGTCTCGATCAGATCCTCCTCGGGCTGGCGCAGCCGCGCGCGGGCCGCCTCGACCAGCTTCACGCCGGCGCGCCAAGTCAGCATCAGGAACGCGACGAGGCCGGCGAGCAGCAGCGGAAACCAGCCGCCCTCGAACAATTTTATCGAATTGGCCGAGAAGAAGATCACGTCGATCACGAAGAAGGCGCCGTTCACGGCAACCACGAGCCAGGGTGAATAGCCCCATTGGATCGCCACCAGGGCTGCGAGCAGCGTGGTGATCGCCATCAGCAGCGACACCGCGATGCCGTAGGCGCCGGCGAGCGCGTCCGACGTGCCGAAGCTCAGGACCGCTCCCAGCGTCGCGGCGGCGAGCAGCCAGTTCACCAGCGGCACGTAGATCTGTCCGATCGCAGCGCTCGTAGTGTGACGGATCAGCATGCGCGGCAGGAAGCCGAGCTGGATCGATTGCTGGGTCAGCGAGAACACGCCGGAGATGATCGCCTGTGAAGCGATCACGGTGGCGACCGCCGAGAATGCGACGAGCGGATAGTGCAGGGCGTCGGGGCAGAGCTGGAAGAACGGGTTCTCGATCATGGCGGGATCGGTGATCAGGAGCGCGGCCTGGCCGAAATAGTTCAGCACCAGTGCGGGCAAGCAGACCGCGAACCAGGCGAGCCGGATCGGGAAGCGGCCGAAATGCCCCATGTCGGCATACATGGCTTCGCCCCCGGTCACGGCGAGGAAGGCGGCGCCGAGAATTCCGAAGGAGACATGGAAATCCTGGTGGATCAGGAAGTCGAAAGCATAGAACGGGCTCAGCGCCGCCAGCACCGTCGGCGCCTTGACGATGCCGTGGATGCCGAGCGCGGCAAGCACGACGAACCAGGTCAGCATCACCGGGCCGAAGATACGGCCGATGAAGCCGGTGCCCTGCTTCTGCATCATGAACAGGCCGATCAGGATGGCGATGGTCACGGGCACGACGACGGGCGCAAGCGAGGGGGCGTCGACCTTGAGGCCCTCGATGGCGCTGAGCACGGAGATCGCGGGTGTGATCGCGCCGTCGCCGTAGAGCAGGGCGGCGCCGACGAGGCCGACGACCAGCAGATGCGCCCGCCAGGTGCCGGGCTGGGCGTTGCGGGCATGCAGCAACGCCAGCAGCGCGACGATGCCGCCTTCGCCGCGATTGTCCGCGCGCAGGATCAGCAGCGCGTATTTCAGCGAGATGATCAGCAGCAGCGCCCAGAGGATCAGCGAGGCAACCCCCAGGACAGCATCATGACTTAATGTGCCGCCATGGGCAGCCGCCTTGGCGGCTTCCTTCAGGGCATAGAGGGGGCTGGTGCCGATATCGCCATAGACCACCCCGAGGGCGCCCATGGTCATGGCAAGCGGCAGCGGATCGGGATGGTGGCCGGAAGCGACTGCGGGCGTACTGGACAATGGCGACCCCCGATGGAAACGCGCCCGGCGGGCCATTCCGACGGGCGCGAGCGTCACGCAGTCTGCGACGAGACGTCGCAAATATCCACGGGGTTGTGTTGGGTCTGTAGCGGACTAGCTGACGTGAAACTGACAGATCCGGCTACGGGGTCCGATCGGCGGTCACGAGGCGCGCCTCACGGACATTGGCCTTGGTGCCGGCGCGGCGCAGGCACGAGGCTTCGAAGTTCGGCCAGGCCTGCTGCGAGCAGTCCTTGCCGCTGCTGCGGATGTCGAGCCGGTCGCTCTTGGCCAGCGGCTGCGGCACGCTGGCTTCGACGGTCGGGGCGAAGCCGGGCAGCAGGGTGAGGGCGGCAGCAACACATGCAGAGATGGCGATCGCCGAAAGAGCCTTGATCATTGACAGTCCCCTGTGATGCGGCCGCTGCGCCTTGTGTGCGGCCCGTCATTCGTTGGCTGGATAAGTAACGATGGCCAGTTTCCAGACGTCTTCGCCGGAGCGGGAAATGGTTTCGTTGCTGCGCCCTTTGTTTCGTGGCCGCCCTCAGGACGAAACAATTCGGGGGGATTCCGACATGGTTTTGCGGAAAAACCGCCAGGGAACCCGCCCGGCTTGCCGGGCCGGGCCGGGCGCGGTAGGAGGAGACCATGCCGCGCATCGCCTTCTATCCCGGTTCCTTCGACCCCATCACCAACGGCCATCTGGACGTGGTCCGGCACAGCGTGTCGCTGTGCGACAGGCTGGTGGTCGCGATCGGGGTCCACCCCGGCAAGAAGCCGCTGTTCTCGACCGAGGAGCGGCTGAAGATGCTGCACGACGTCTGCGGGCCGGTGGCGGCCCAGGCCGGCTGCGTGTTCGAAGCCGTGACCTTTGACGATCTGTCGGTCACCTCGGCGCGCAAGCACGGCGCGACCATCATGATCCGGGGGCTGCGCGACGGCAGCGACCTCGATTACGAGATGCAGCTTGCCGGCATGAACGAGGCCATGGCGCCGGAGGTGCATACGGTCTTCCTGCCGGCCTCTCCCATGGTTCGCCCGATCACCGCCACTTTGGTGCGCCAGATCGCCGGCATGGGCGGAGACGTCTCGGCCTTCGTCCCGCCGCTGGTTGCGGCACAGCTCAAGGCAAAATTCGCCTGATAACGGCGCGCTTCCTCATTTCTTCTGATCCGGAGTTGTCATGATCCGAATTCTCGCAGTTCTTGCCGCGCTTGTGTTCGCGGTGCCGGCGGTGGCGCAGCAATTGCCGGCGAATCTCGACAAGGCCAACGCCGTCGTCATCGACAGCACCAAGGGCCGCATCGTCATCAAGCTCAGGACCGACATCGCGCCCCAGCACGCCGAGCGCATCAAGCAGCTTGCGCGTGAGGGCTTCTACAACAACGTGCCGTTTCACCGCGTGATGGACGGCTTCATGGCGCAGACAGGCGATGGCCAGAACGGCAACGGCACCGGCGGCTCGAAATATCCGAACCTGAAGCAGGAATTCTCCAAGGTGCACTTTGCACGCGGCATCGTCGGGATGGCGCGGCGCGGTGACAGCGTCGACAGCGCCAACTCGCAGTTCTTCATCATGTTCGCCGACGGCGGCAGCCTCGATAACCAGTACACGGTGATCGGCGAGGTCGTGCAGGGCATGGACGTCGTCGACAAGCTGAAGAAGGCACCGCCCGGCTCGGCCGGCGGCACCGTCACTGATCCCGACAAGATGGTGAAGGTGCAGGTCGCATCCGACATCAAGTAGGAGAGGACGTGGCGCGCCGCGGTGGCAAGCTCCTGCTGGTTGCCGCGATGCTGCTGCTCGGCATCTCCAGTGCGGCCGCCGAAAACGCGCAGGTCAACACCATCCAGGACATTTTCCGGCATCTGCGCACCTGCTGGAAGCCGCCGCCGCCGGCCAAGGCGCGCCCACTCGACATTACCGTCGTCGTGAGCTTTAACCGGGCCGGAAACATTCTGGGCCATCCGAGGATTACCTATGAATCCGCGGAGGCCTCCGACAATGACCGGCTGCAATACCGGATCGCGGTGATGGAAACGTTGCAACGCTGCACGCCGGTGCCGTTTACCGATGCAATGGCTGGCGCTGCTGCGGGGCGTCCATTCGCGATCCAGTTCCGCACCCGGAAGACTTCACCCCCAACGCAAGAGAGACGAGCATGAGCGTCACCGAAAACACCCTGATCCTCGAGACCACGCAGGGCCCCGTCACCATCGAGATGCGGCCTGATCTGGCGCCCGGCCATGTCGCGCGCATCAAGGAGCTGGTCCGCGAGGGCTTTTACGACGGTATCGTGTTCCATCGCGTGATCGACGGCTTCATGGCGCAGACCGGCTGCCCGCAGGGCACCGGCACCGGCGGCTCCGGCAAGAAGCTGAAGGCCGAGTTCAACAAGGAGCCGCATGTGCGCGGCACCGCCTCGATGGCGCGCGCCGCCAACCCCGACTCCGGCGACAGCCAGTTCTTCATCTGCTTCGACGACGCCCGCTTCCTCGACAACCAGTACACCGTCTGGGGCAAGGTCACCGAGGGCATGGAGAACGTCGACAAGATCAAGCGCGGCGAGCCGGTGCAGAACCCCGACAAGATCGTCAAGGCGCGGATGGCGGCGGACAAGGAATAAGCCTTCGACCCTCATCCTGAGGAGCGCGGAACGCGCGTCTCGAAGGATGAAGGCCCCGCTGCTGCAGCTCGGCCTTCATGGTTCGAGACGGCGCTAACGCGCCTCCTCACCATGAGGGTTTGGCTTTGCCGCGCCCGGCCCGACATGCGCACCGACCTCTTCGATTTCGACCTGCCGCCCGAGCGCATCGCGTTGCGCCCGGCGAGCCCGCGCGACTCCGCGAAGATGCTGGTCGTAGAGAACGGCGCGTTGCGCGATCAGACCATCTCTGACCTGCCGCAATGGCTGAAGCCGGGCGACCAGGTCGTCGTCAACGACACCAAGGTGATCGCGGCGCAGCTGAGGGGGCGTCGCATCGGTCGCGAGACCGAGCCGAAGATCGAGGCGACGCTGATCAAGCGCCTTGACGGCTCGCGCTGGCAGGCGCTGGTGAAGCCGGCCAAGAAGCTCACAGCCGGCGACCGCATCCGCTTCGGCAATGAAGGCAAGGTCTGCCTGCTCGGCCATCTCGACGCCGAGGTCGAGGCCAAGGGCAGTGAAGGCGAGGTGACGCTGTCGTTCTCGTTCCACGGTCCCGCGCTCGACCAGGCCATCACCGATCTCGGCAGCCCGCCGCTGCCGCCCTACATCGCCTCCAAGCGCACGCCTGACGACCAGGATCTCGCCGACTACCAGACCATGTTCGCGGCGAACGAAGGCGCCGTCGCCGCGCCGACGGCCGGGCTGCATTTCACCCCGGCACTGGAGCAGGCGCTGCGTGACCGCGGCGTCGGCATTAACCGCCTCACGCTGCATGTCGGGGCAGGGACCTTCCTGCCGGTCAAGGTGGACGATACCGAAGGCCACAAGATGCACCCCGAGTGGGGCACGATCTCGGCTGAGACGGCCGAGCAGCTCAACGCCGCGCGCAAGAGCGGCGGCCGCATCATCGCCGTCGGCACCACGTCACTCCGGCTGCTGGAAAGCGCCGCCGCGGAGGACGGCAGCATCCAGCCGTTCGCCGCCGAGACGTCGATCTTCATCACCCCCGGCTATCGCTTCCGCGCAGTCGACATCCTGCTGACCAATTTCCATTTGCCGAAGTCGACGCTGTTCATGCTGGTGTCGGCGTTCTCTGGCCTGGAGACGATGAAGCAGGCCTATGCGCACGCCATCGCGGCTGGTTATCGATTTTATTCGTACGGGGATGCGTGCTTGCTGTTTCGAGCAGGGCCGTAGGGTGGGCAAAGCGAAGCGTGCCCACCATCTTTCCTGATTGCGCGAGGGAAGTGGTGGGCACGGCGCTTGCGCGCCTTTGCCCACCCTACGATACCGGTTACGCCATCACCCGCTGCGGCAAGAGTTCGGCGATCTGCACGGCGTTGAGCGCCGCGCCCTTGAGCAGCTGATCCGCCGCAACGAACATCGAGATCGAATGCCCTGAGGGATCGCTGAGATCCTTGCGGATGCGGCCGACCAGGACGTCGTCCTGACCCGAGGCGTCGATCGGCATCGGGAAGTAGTTCTTGGCGCGATCATCGACCACCTTGACGCCGGGCGCCTGCGCCATGATGGCGCGGACCTGGTCCTCGCTGATCGGCTTCTCGCATTCGAAGGTGATGGCCTCGCAATGGGCGCGCAGCACCGGCACGCGCACGCAGGTGACGCCGACTGCGATGGTTTCGTCCTCGAAAATCTTGCGGGTCTCCTTGATGACCTTGGTCTCCTCGTCGTTGTAGCCGGTGTCAGGATCGACCGCCGTGTTGTGGTTGAAGAGGTTGAAGGCGTAGGGGTGCGGCATCACCCTGGGCGTATAGACCTGCCCGTTGAGATTGGCGCGGGTGGATTCGACGAGCTCCTCCATCGCCGCGGCGCCGGCGCCGGAGGCCGCCTGATAGGTCGAGATGATGACGCGCTTGATGCGGTTCTTCTGGTGGATCGGCCACAGCGGCACCAGCGCGGTGATCGCGGCGCAGTTCGGGTTGGCGATGATGCCCTTGTGATCGCGGATACGGTTCGCGTTGATCTCGGGGATCACTAGCGGCACGTTCGGGTCCATGCGGAAGGCGGAAGAGTTGTCGACCACGACCGCGCCGGCTTTGACCGCGATCGGCGCGAACTTCTTCGAGATGCTGCCGCCGGCGGAGAACAGGGCGATGTCGACGCCCTCGAAGGCTCGCTCGGTCAATTCCTCGATGACGACCTCTTGCCCGCGGAACGACACCGTCTTGCCGGCCGAGCGGGCGCTCGCCAGCGCCTTGAGCTTACCGGTGCGAAAGCCGCGCTTGTCCATGGTGGCGATGAATTCGGCGCCCACCGCACCGGTGACGCCGACAATCGCGACGACGGGATCGTTACTCACTTTGTCCTCCATTACATTGGGAATTAGGCAACAAAAAAGCCCCGGACCATCGAGGGCGGGGCTTCGGTAGAGCTGATGCGTTTAAGTCGACGACCTACGCGCGCACGCCTCCCCGGGCCCCGAAGGCCGTGGTGGTTTTGGTCGTGCGTTTCGTAGTCGTGAACATGGGGGCGACTTATGCGGGAGAGTCTTGCAGCCGTCAATGGCTTTTCGCCCTGGTTGGTGCCGGGGCCTGTCGCTATTTGGCCCGTGCGCCCGGCGGCTCCAGGATGACCTCCTTGAGGTCGTCGCCGCTGATCACGACAATCGCGAAATTGAGCCGGCCGCGTTCGCGCACCAGCCCGCCGCTGATCGCCTTGCCCGAGGCCGCGCGTTCGGCGACGCGCACGGCATCCGCGAGGCGATGCCTGATCGCACCGAGCGCTGCGAGGTTGCTGCGGTCATCGAGGTCGAGCTCGGTGAGGGGGAGGGCGGCTTCGCCGCCGACGAGCTCACCGGTCGAAGCATTGATGGTGTGGCGCCAGATCCGGTCGTTGTGCAGGGTCTTCACGCGGTAGACCGGCACACCGGAGGCTCCGTCAAAACTCACATCCGCCGTCGTGGCGCCGGCGTGCCGGCCTTCCGCGATTGCCATGGCCTGGCTGATCGAGATCGACGAGCTGCGAAAGCGCTCGATCTCGCGGCTGACTGCCTGGCGGTCCGCGTCGGCATCACTATCTGTGTCGCTGTGAAGCGCGGTCGGCGTGCCCGCGGTCACGATCGCCTGTGCCGGTGCGGCGAGGAGCAGCGCGGGCAAGGCGATCGCAAGCAGTTGCGAGGTCCATCGTTTGGCTGTCGTCATGCTCGAAACCCTCGGGCCAGCGAGTGTGCCGGATGATCGTAAAGAATTCGCGGCCGACCTTGGGCATCGGTCGGCCGCGGAACGCCGAACCGGGCTGTACCCGACGCGACGATCGAAGCGGTACGGACCTCTTTGGGGCTGGTGAATAAAGCGGTCCGTCTCGCCTGGTAACTAAACCATACCGTATCGTTTTGTTTTGGTCAATGGCAGGGCCGTGCTTCCCTGGGGGATAGATCGCGCGCTCACGGAATTGTCAGCGGGACGGGCGCCGCTGCGTGCCCTTTGCGGCGCTCTGGATGCGGTCGGCAGGTCCCAGCGCGCCGGCCAGGAACAGCTTGATCGCCGCCCGCATCCGCTTTTCCGCGGCCTTCATCTCGAGCGCCGTTCCGAACGTCGCCAGGCGGTGGGTGTGACCGACGACGACGTCGAGAAACACCTCGGCGGCAATGGTGGTGTCGTCGACATCGAGTGCGCCTTGCGCCACCAGATGGTCGAAGAAGCGCGCCGTGGTGGCGACGGCCTTGAGCCAACCTTCCTCCTTGCCGAGCTTGGCGACGTCAGGGAAGTTGATGGCCTGTGACGTCATCATGCGGCTGAAGGCGACGGCGTCGGGACCGCAGGTGAATGTCAACATCTCGCGCCCGATCTCGACCAGACGCTGCTCGACCGAGATGTTCGCGGCGCTGGAGAGCTGCGTCTCTGCCGCTGCCGACAGCGGCGCAAGCCAGCGCGCGATCTCGCGCCTCAGCACGGCCGCAAACAGGCCGCGCTTGTCGCCGTAGCGTGAATAGACGGTGGGCTTGCTGACCCGCGCCGCTTCCGCGACCGCGTCGAGCGAGGTTGCGTCGAAACCGCGATCCAGGAACAGGCGCGTGGCGACCTCGATCAGCCGCTGATCACGCTCGATGGCGGCGGTCTTCGTCGGCCGGCCGCCGCGTGATTTCGGGACCTCGCGCCGTGGCGCGGCAGTTCTTGTCTTGGTCGCAGTCAATCCCATGCCCAATGATTCCTGCGCGGTCGTGATATCAGTCATTCGCTCTATATCGCGCAGGAGCGGGGGCGTCATCGCGAATCTGGCCGAATTGGCCGTATCGTCAACGGTTTCCGTATGGCCTCGTTCCGTCACGAGGGATCACGGAAGCGTCGATGTCCAGGCCTGGCCGGACGCTGCCTTGTCATAGCCGTACTGATACAGTGCCCGCATATAGGCAGTATCGAACCCTTCCGAGGGCGCCGCCGGATAGTCGCGCGCGATGTAGGAGAGATGGAAGCCCAGGCGGTTGCGTTTGGCGAAATCATAGGTCGAGAAGATGATCGAGCGCGTCTGCGACTGGGTGATCGACGACAGGCTGCGCGAGGCGACGTCGATGGTGCTGTTGGAGACGAGCTCGAAATTGCGTTCGATCTTCTTGTTGACGAGAATGTAGATGTCCATCTTCGCGTTGTCCGGCAGGCGGCTGCCCTGGAAGAGCAGGGCTTCCGGCAGCGTCAGCACCGGCGCCGTCACGCCGCCATCGACATGCATCTCCTGAAACCTGCGGCCCAGGCCTTCGGCGTCGATCATGATCGGTGGAAACACCAGGGGAATGCTGGCGGAAGCCGCCATCACGTCGCGAAATAGTTTTAGCGCCTCGGGCGTTCCGACCGCGGCGATCTTGCCCATGTCCCAGATCGCGGTGCGCTGAGTGTCGAGATCGGTCGTCACCACCAACAGCTTCCGGCCCTTGGCATTCTCGCGCGCGACTTGCGCCATGATCTCGGGTCCGACATAGCGGGCGACGAGCTCGCGCAGCCGCGTGTTGCCGAACAGGCCGGATCCGAACAGCACGCGCATGATGCTGGGATCGTTCAGCAGGCTCTCGGCGATGCCGCTGGTGTAGACCTCCTTCAACGTGTCGTCATATTGCGAGCCGAGGAACGCAAACGGCGCGATCAGGCCGCCGGTGCTGACACCCGAGACGACCGAGAAGGTCGGACGGGTTCTGGCCGCGGTCCAGCCGTTCAGCACGCCGACGCCATAGGCCCCGTCGGCGCCGCCGCCCGACAGTGCCAGATAGGATTTCGTCGCGGTGCTGTTGTCCTTCTCGAAGCTGAATTTCGTGACGGGCTCGTCGGCGTAGCGCCGGAGGCCATCGAGATCGAGCACACGCGATGTGCTGGCTTCAGCGGCCGTATAGGGCGTACGGGGCAGGGATGTGCAGGCACCGAGCGCCAGGCTGCACGTCAGGACCAGGACGGCGCCTATTCGCCTTATCCAGCCATGCGAACGGCCGGACATTTCAGTCGAACTTGAATGGTAAGGCATCGTCGGTGGCTGGCGATCACGCTTGCACCGCCGCCGGCAGATCCGCCGCGGCATCTCGTCCAGCCCCGAGGCTAAAACTACACGGTATCGTTTTGTTTAACAAGGGAGACAGGCCCCCATATCCGCACCAATTGTGTCCCAGTCTGAGGCACAAGCCAGCCTCGGCGTGGTTCGCGCGGGTTGATCGGCCTCCTCCGACACGCAATAAGCACCGCCATGAATCCCGACAATGATCTTCCCAATCACTTTGAATTGCTCGCCACCGATGGCGCCGCGCGCACCGGGCGCCTGACCACGCCGCATGGCGTGGTCAGAACGCCGGCCTTCATGCCGGTCGGCACCGCGGGCGCCATGAAGGGCATGCACTGGCGCGAGGTGCGCGACGCTGGCGCCGACATCGTGCTCGGCAACACCTATCATCTGATGCTGCGCCCCGGCGCCGAGCGGATTGCGGCGCTTGGCGGCTTGCAGACATTCACCGGCTGGAACGGGCCAATGCTGACGGATTCCGGCGGCTTCCAGGTGATGTCGCTGGCGGATCTGCGCAAGGTCAGCGAGCACGCCGTCACCTTCCGCTCGCATATCGACGGCGCCAAGGTCGAGCTGTCGCCGGAGCGCTCGATCGAGGTGCAGCGCTTCCTCGGCTCCGACATCGCCATGCAGATGGACGAATGCGTGCGGCTACCGGCCGAGCGTGACGACATCGAGCGGGCGATGCGCCTGTCGCTGCGCTGGGCCGAGCGCAGCAAGCGGGCCTTCGCGAGCGCGTCCGCCGGTTACATGCTGTTCGGCATCGTGCAGGGTGGCGACGTGCCGCAGCTTCGCCATGCCAGCGCGCAAGGCCTGGTCGAGATCGGCTTCCACGGCTATGCGATCGGCGGCCTTGCCGTCGGCGAGCCGCAGGCGGTGATGCTGGCGATGATTGACGAGACCTCACCATTGCTGCCGAGAGAGCGGCCGCGTTACCTCATGGGCGTCGGCACGCCCGACGACATCCTCGAGGCAGTCAAGCGCGGCGTCGACATGTTCGATTGCGTGATGCCGACGCGCAATGGCCGTCACGGCGTCGCCTTCACGCGCTTCGGCCAGGTCAATTTGCGCAACGCGCGCCACGCCAACGATCCGCGTCCGCTCGATGAAGAGAGTTCATGGCCGTCGACGCGCAGCTGCGCGCGCGCCTATCTGCATCATCTCGTCAAGGCAGGCGAGACGCTGGGGGCGATGCTGCTGTCCGAGATCAATGTCGCTTACTACCAGTCCCTGATGCAGGGCATCAGGGACGCGGTCGCACAGGGAAGGTTCGAGGAGTTCTATCAGCGTACGCGCGAGGACTGGACGAGGGGCGACATCGCCCCGCGCTAGATTAATTGCAGACGAAGCGCTGCTTGACGGCATGCTTGGTCACGAAGCCATAGCCGCAATTGTCGCAGGTCCAGAGATAGCTGATCACTTGGTCGGAGACGTAGGCAGATGCTTCGGCGGCGACCATGGAGTCGGCGCAGACCGGACAGGTAGGCAACTCGCTGCAACGCGGATAGCGGTTCAGCGCGACGGTCGACAACACTTCAGCAACTGCTGACATCGTGGTGACCTCCCTGCTTTGAAACCTAAGTCTAACATAAGCAGAATCAGTTGACGAGGTCGCAACACAAATGCGTTGGTTTTCTGATATTTGCAGCTCACGCGATTTTGCGATGCAGCGTATTTAACATGTGCCGCATTGTCGCTTGCGTGTCGGCGCAAGCTGTCTGTAACTGCGCGAGAGCCGTGAAGCGCAGATTGTTGCCACAGGGAGTTCATCATGGACGCGTCGTCCAAGACGGGTGCAGCGCACCAACCCGGCCGCGGCCGGATCTATGACTCGATCGTCGAGGCTTTTGGCGACACGCCGATCGTGCGGTTGCAACGACTGCCCGGCATGCACGGCGTGAACGCGACCATTTTGGCAAAACTTGAATATTTCAATCCGGCCGCGAGCGTGAAGGACCGCATCGGTGCGGCCATGATCATCGCCATGGAGAAGGCAGGCATCATCAAGCCCGACACCGTGCTGATCGAGCCGACCTCCGGCAATACCGGAATCGCGCTTGCCTTCGTCGCGGCCTCGCGCGGCTACCGGCTCAAACTGGTGATGCCGGAATCGATGTCGATCGAGCGTCGCAAGATGTTGGCCTTTCTCGGTGCGGAACTGGTGCTGACGCCGGCAGCCCAAGGCATGAACGGCGCCATTGCCGCCGCGGAAGAACTGTTGAAGACGACGCCGAACTCGGTGATGCCGCAGCAGTTCAAGAATCTCGCCAACCCCGAGGTGCACCGCCGCACCACGGCGGAAGAGATCTGGAACGACACGGCCGGCAACATCGATGTCTTCGTCGCCGGTGTCGGCACCGGAGGCACGATCACAGGTGTCGGCCAGGTGTTGAAGCCGCGCAAACCTTCCTTGCGGGTGGTCGCGGTCGAGCCGGAGGAGAGCCCGGTGCTCTCAGGCGGCCAGCACACCCCGCACAAGATCCAGGGCATCGGCGCCGGCTTCGTTCCCGACATCCTCGATCGCTCCGTGATCGACGAGATCGTGAAGATCAATTCGACGACGGCAATCGAGGCCTCGCGCGCGCTGGCGCGGCATGAGGGCATTCCGGGCGGCATCTCTTCGGGCGCCGCGATCGCGGCCGCGCTTCAGATCGGCAAGCGCCCCGAAGCTGCGGGAAAGACCATCCTGGCGGTGGTGCCGTCCTTCTCCGAGCGGTATCTTTCCACGGCTCTATTTGAGGGAATCTAGGACATGGCGGATCAACCGAGACGGCCGCGTACGCTGGGCGATGCCAGGACGGAAGCCGAGGCGGCGTTCAAGAAGGTGACGGCCAAGGTCGCCGTGGCGCCGCCCAAGCAAACCGCCGTTCCCGGCGTCAAGGAACAGGTCACACTGCGGATCGACCAGGACGTGCTGGAGTTCTTCCAGGAGGGCGGGCCGGGCTGGCAGGACCGCATCAACGAGGCGCTGCGGAAGGCTGCGGGGAAGTCGTAGCCAACGTCGTCATTGCGAGCCAACGGGTCCGCGCGAAGCGCGGCCCGATGACAGGCTCCGCGAAGCAATCCAGAATCTTTCCACGGTGACAGTCTGGATTGCTTCGTCGCAAGGGCTCCTCGCAATGACGGAGCGTGCTGCGACACCGTCGTACCAAAGAAGGAAAAAGCCCGGCGCGAGCCGGGCTTTTGTTTTGAAGCTGGCGTCCTGCCTCAGCGGCGGAACATGCCGCCCATCATACCGCCGACGACGCCGCCCACGAAGGCCGCGCCGGCAGCATCGCCGGGGTTGCTGCGCTGGGGAGCCGGTGCCGGCGCGCTGCTGGGTGCAGGGGCGCTGGCACGCCGAGCCGCTTTCTGGCTGCTATCGCTGGCGGTCGGCGGTGCGGCCACGATCTCCGAGAGCAGGGCCTTGTGCTGGTGCTTATTGAGGTAGCCGGACGAAGGATAGCCGCGCGCGGCCTGCCAGCGCTTGAGCACGGCGCGGGTCTCGTCGCTGAACACGCCGGTCTGCTTGGTGTCGAAGCCGAGGCCGGTGAGGCGACGCTGCACGTCGCGGCGCTGGTTCTTGTCGAGGCCGATCTGGTCTTCGGTGAGCTGAGTGGCCTCGTCGGTAAAGGTCGCGGGATCGATGCCAGCGTTGAGCGTGCGGGTCGCGGTCGAGGGGCCGCTCTTGATCGCCGCGAGGCGTGCCAGCGCCAGCGCCTTGAACTGACCGTTCGGATAGGCGGCGAGATAGGCGTTGAGCTCTTCCGGCTTGTTGGACTCCTTCACCGAGCGCCAATATTCGAGTTCGACACCGTCCGAGCCGCCGCCGGTTGCCGCCGGCACGGTGCCGGCCGCGGTCGGCGCCGCGTTGGCGACCTGCGTTGCCGGGGCCTGGTTGAGGTAGACCGAGCCGGTCAGGTTGGTGTGGCCCCAGGGCAGTTGGCCCTTGCGGGTCTCTTCATTGACCTGGGCGCGCACCGACGTCATCGCCTGCTGAATCTCGACGCCGGGCTTGGTGATGTTGTCGATCAGCGCACGGGTGAACGGGCTGTTGTTGCCCTCCTGGCCGTCGAGCGCGGTCTGGCCAGGGCCGGTGGCGAACGCGATCAGCGTGCCTTCGCCGGACTTCATCTCGGCGAGACCGCTCTGGACGTTGACGCTGCGCGTCGCCGAGTTCGACTTGATCTTGGCGGCGAACGGATTGTCGCGGCAGGCATCGAGGAAGACGAGCTTGACCTTGGCATCGCCCATGGTCTGCTCGAGCGTCAGGTCGATGTTAATGGCGGCCCCCAGCTTGACGTCCATCTCCGACTTGATGTCGGCGTCGACAGGCAGGAGATAGTTGGTGCCGCTGACGGCAATGCCGTGGCCGGCATAATAGAACAGCGCGATGTCGGAGCCCTGCGCCTTGCGGCCGAAATCGAGCAGCTTCTCCGTCATCTGGTCGCGGCTGAGATTGGACCCTTCGATCACCTCGAAGCCGACATTGCGCAGCGTCGCCGCCATCGCCTTGGCGTCGATCGGCGGGTTCGGCAATTGCGCGACGTTCTTGTAGGAGCCGTTGCCGACGACGAAGGCGACGCGGCGGTCAGCCTTCGCAGCACTGATCGACAGTGCCATGCACATCAGCGAAGCGAGGAGGGTGAGATAGCGCATTCTGAAATCCCCCAGAATCGAATTGCAGGCAGCAACAAATTGGCAACGAACCTACACGAAGTGCCCGACTTCGCGCCACCAAAACGGCGGTCCGCTGCGTTCAACCCGCTGCTGTGTGGCCGAATGTGCACGATGGAATGCTTCCCCAACGTGATCCAAATCACACGGCCACTTCGTTTTGTCGCGCGAGGTGGCGCGAGGTTCACTGCGCGCGGGCAGGAACCGCTGATGGCGGCCTTAAATTGAGGAGATTGCCGCACAGGATCAGCGCCGCGCCCAGTACGGTCCAGGTGTCGAGGCGCTCCGAATATAACAGCCAGCCGACGGTTGCCGTGAGCGGAACCCGCAGGAAGTCCATCGGCACCACGATGGTCGCATCCGCGTACCGGAGCGCACTAGCAAGACAGTAGTGCGAGAATGTGCCGCAGACCCCGATGACGAAGAGCCAACCCCACATGGAGGCTGACGGCCATGTCCAGACGTACAGCGTAGGTAGCAGGCCGATGACCATCTGTACGACGATCATCCAGAATAGGATCGACAATGCGCTTTCGGTCCGGGTCAGCGACTTCGCCAATATCATGGAGGTGCTGAAGCCAATCGCGGCCCCAAGCGCGATCAGCTGGCCCGGATTGATCTCGCCGGTGGCGGGCCGTACGATCACGACGACGCCGACGATGCCGAGTACGACGGCGGCGATCTTCCAGACGGTCATGCGCTCGGACAGGAAAGTTGCGGCCAGCAGTGCCGTCCAGATCGGCATGGTGAATTCGATCGCGACGACCTGGCCGATCCCGATCAGCGCCAGCGCGTAGAACCAGCCGAGCTGCGCGAAATAGTGGACTCCGTTGCGCGCGAGGTGCTGGGGCAGGCGTTTGGTCGCGACCGCCTTGAAGCCGCCGGCGCGGTAGATGATCGGCAGAAGCAGAAACAACCCGATCACAGATCGCACTTCCATAATTTCGAAGACGTTGAGCTCGCTCGTGGTCTCGCGGCCGGCAACCGCCATGACCAGCATCAGCGCGAGCCAGCCGGCCATCCAAAGTGCAGCCATCGATTTGGACGGTGTCGCGGTCATAGGTGTGAGTGCGGGAAATCGTGCCTGAGGGGAAAGCCGGTATCAGCGACATCGCTGCCGTTTGCAACGGTCAAATCTGCGGATGCAGGGATGCAGCCCGGTGTGCTAAGGCGTCAGCGAACAACGAAAAAATCGGGAGGTCTTCGCTCATGCGCATCTTGCAGCCGGCCGAGTGGAAAAAACCGCGCGGCTTTTCCCATGGCGCGGTGGTCGACGGCCCGGGGCGTTGGGTGGTGCTGGCCGGGCAGACCGGCGGCGGCGAGAGCGGCAACTACGCGCCCGACATGGCGGCGCAAGTTGCGACCGCGCTGCAGCGGATCATCAAGCTCCTGGGCGAAGCCGGCGCGGGCCCCGAGCACATCGTCCGCCTGACCTGGTACCTGACCAGCCGCAGCGAGTATGAGGCCGCCGGGGCCGGCATTGGCGCGGCCTGGAAGGAAACGCTGGGACGCAATTTCCCGCCCTCGACGCTGCTCTACATCAGCGGTCTCGTGGACGAGCGGGCCAAGGTCGAGATCGAGGTCACGGCGTTCGTGCCGAATGCATAAAAAAGACCCGGCGAGGTCGCCGGGTCGATGGTCTTGAACGTGATCTGGCTCAGCGCGTCATCGAGATGTTGGCGCCGCGGAATTGGCTGTCGGCGCGCAGCGTGACGGTCTGCTTGTTGCCGCTCGTCCTCAACGCGATATTGGCGTTGAAGCCGGCGGCGGAGGCGACCACCTCGAAATTTCCGCCACCGCCGCGGCCCTGGAGCGAGCCGCTGATATTGCGGCTGGCCTCGGACCAGTTGCCGGTGATGGCGCTGCCCTCTGCCTTGACGCTGGCCCCGAGGTTGAACTTGTAGGCGTCGCTGGCGCAGGTCAGCGACATTTCCATGGTCGGACCGATCGGGGCGTATTTGGCCCGGCAGCGGATCCGCTCGGTCGAGCCGTCATCGAGGATGACAGTACCGCCGCCGCTCCAGCTGCCTGCCATCGGGGCAAACGGGCCGGCCTGGGCTTTGCTTTCAGTGTGGGCGATACCCGCCGCAAACAAAACGGCGGCCGCGATCAGTAGCCGCCGGCCTCTAGCGCGAGCCTCAGTTGGTTTATTGGCGCGATGCTTCCCACCGCCCGCTGCATGGTATGCCTGCAGATGCTCCATTCCACTTCCCCGATCCGGCGTTGCCGTTGAGTTGACCGTTGGCATATGCACCATTGATCGAAACTTTCACAAGTCCCTCACGGCCGATGGTGCCGGAAACGTTAGCGCCGGGTGCGGTGATCTTGCCGTCGGCAACCGTCAGGATGGAGCTTGCGGTCGGTTCGCAGGAGCCGCTCTTGGTCACGATCGTGACCTGCCAATTGCCGTCATAAGGGCCCTGGGCGAAGGCGGGAGCGGCGAGGGTGCCGGCGAAAATTGAGGCGGCACAGAACACCGCAATGCGACCAAAACGCATGAATTCCGTCCTTGAATTTGTCTGATATGCTGACGTTTATTCGGGCGAAATGTGACGGAAATTTGTTGCGATGCCAAATCGAAAATTGTTCCTGTGGGAACAATAGTTTATTTGGGTTCTTGGCTCCGATTTTCGAAGCAGAATCAACGCGGGTTCACGTTAAGGGTAAACGTCAGGAGAGACTCGGCGCCGAGGTCGCGAACTGCTCGTCCTGAACTTTGGCCGGCAGCGCCTTGTGAACCTTGATGTAGTCGATCACGTCGGCCAGCAGCTTGAGGCCGAGAGGCGCCAGCGCGCGCTCCCAGAGCTCCCGCGCCGTCTCGCCCTTCTTGACGAAGCACCAGTCCTGGGCGGCGATGGCGCCCGCGTCCATGCGGTCGGCGAGGTGGTAGATCGTGCCGCCGGCAACCGGATCGCCTTCCTTGATGGTCCATTCCACGGCCGCCTTGCCGCGGTGGCGCGGCAGTAGCGAAGGGTGATAGCCGATCCCGCCATACTCGGCGGCGGCGAGCGCGTCCTTGCCGATCCGGGCGTGGCTATGCGCCGTGATGATCAGATCCGTATCGGGGCCAATCTCGGAGGCCACCACCAGCTTCGGATTGGCCTGGACCGCCACCTCGATGCCGGCCGCCCTGGCGGCAGCGGCGAGGCGATCCTCGGCATCGGCCACCACGACCCGCACGATCGAGACACTGTGCTCCCGGAGCATATTCAGGGTGGTCACGCCGAAATGGCGGGAGCCGACGAGGGTAATGCGCATGGGTGTCCGATCTGTCTCGCAACTGCGTCATCCCCCGATAACACGTCCGGACGTCCTGTCACCACCCACGCTGCGTTTGCGCGGGTTATCAACAATGCACAGCGCATCACGAAATCATCTGATGGTAATACGTTCTCAACCAGCCTGGCGTATCGACGAATCCGTCGCGGATTTGTATTGCGTACCGCGACCTGAGAATGTCCCGCCGGCGTGGGCGCGCCGCGCGGGCCTTTTGGCCGGGACCGATTTCATGTCCAGCGCGATTGAGCAGATCGTCGACACCTATGTCCGACTGAAGAACCGGCGTGGCCTCGACGAGCTGATGATGCACCGGCAGCGGCTCGCCGTCGATCTGAAGAGCAGGTCGGGCTTTGATTTCAGCCTGCCAATCGGCCAGATCGACGAGGAGATCGCAATCATCGAGGCAGGCCTCAGCCGGCTGAAGGCCGAAAGCGCGGGTCTCGGTCCATCGTCTCCTGTCTGAAACGTTCAGTCGCGGCGGCCACCGTCGATGACCGTGAACAGCGGCCGCGCCGGGGTCGGCTCGACCAGGAGCTCTTCCACCAGTGCGGTTGCCGCATCGACATATTTGCGCGTCGGCTTGTCGAGCGGACGCTTGGCCTCGTCGTCGAGCGCGACTTTCGCGGCCTCGACCAGCTTGCGCATGCGCGCCGCGTGATCATCGCCTGCCGTCAGCGTCGCGCGTGCCAGCGAGCGCAGCACGAACAGCTCGCCCTCGAGGCGAAGCAGTCGGTCGTTGAGCCTGGTAAGGACGGCGTTGAGGTCGGCCATGGCTGATGTGAGGCGCGGAGGATCGCACTGATCTAGCGGCGATCGATGAACGGAGTCCAAACGCCTTCGGCGCAATTGGGCAGATTTTCCGGCGATCTCGCCGATGTGACCGGTTGTGACGCACAGATGAATGGTGCGAGCAGGTTCTGCTGACCACATGATGGGCGGGGACGTCTGGAGCCCGTGCGATGCGCTTTGTCCTGGCTTTGCTTGTTCTGATGTCAGCGTGCGCGTTGGCTGCCGCAGCGCCGAGGTATCACGCGCATCCGCGGCACCATGTCGTGGTCCGCCCCGACACGCGCGCCGTCGTGCCGCCCGGCTGGTACAGGTTTCCCGGCTATCCGCCGATCCCGCCGTCGGAGAACAGGAATCTCGATCCCTCCAATTTCGGCGGCGGCTGATCGCGGCTCACCCTGCGGTCGGTGAACGACGGGATTGCCGGCTTTCGCTGGGCAATGATGGCGAGCGCGACCGATGCCTCGGCCCTACCATCCAACGCCCGCCCAGCGCCGTCCGAACACGGGCGGCTTGGTCTTAACCGCTTCCCAGCCGAAAAAGTGATGCTTACCGGACCAGCTATGCACCACGCTGCTGCAGATGCTGCACTTGAAGCTGCCGGAATGCGCTTCGGCATGTTCCTCCCTTGTCGCGGTGTAGCTCATGCTGCAACCCGGGCAGGTGAATTCTTCGATCGTCCAGATGCTGTTGGCCATTGCACAGAATGCTGTTTGGGGACCTCAACCCACGGTAGCCACGGGCTTTTGCAGCGGCGTAAACTGGCCCGGAGAAATCCACTTAACGGGCGTTAGCCAAACCAGGCCGCAAGTCCCGGTCAATGCGCATCTGCACGCGCCTGATGGCGAGCAGCGGGAGCTTGCCTTGCACCCGCCCGGAGCGGACCCTGTCGCCGATCGCATAGGCATAGCGCCAGTAGCCCAGCGCGGCATTCCGCTTCAGCGAATAGTGGACCCCGCGGTGAATCCCCGCATGCGCATCAGGCTCTCTGGGTCCGGCCGTCATCGTCCTCAAATGCCGATTGGTCCGATGCGTTCCTAGTTAGCGGATATGCGGGAACCGGTCGCCTTGACGCCCGGCTTGTTGCTGGCAATAACGGCTAGGCCTCGCAAGCGCCGGAAGTTGCGTTCATGTCGCAGGGAAAGCAGTAGCCGTGAAAAGTCTCCGTCAGCTCCTGACGGGTGAGGATATCATCCAGCTGGTGATCCGGCTCGGCCTGCTCGGCCTGCTGATCATCTGGACCTTCCTGATCATCCGCCCGTTCGTGCCGATCCTGGCCTGGAGCGGCGTGCTCGCGGTCGCGTTCTATCCGGCCTTCAGCTGGGTCGCCAAAATCCTCGGCGGCCGGCCGAAGACAGCGGCAGCGATCCTGACCCTGATCACGCTCGGCATCGTCATCGGCCCTGCGACCTGGCTCGGCCTCAGCGCCGTCGACGGTGTGCGGGAGCTGGCGCATCAGCTTAGCACCGGCGACCTCGCGCTGCAGTCGGCGCCGGAGCAGCTCAAATCGTGGCCGCTGGTCGGCCCGTGGCTCTATGACCTCTGGGAGCAGGCCTACAACAACATCCGCGCGGTGTTGCGCGAGGTGGCGCCGTATCTTCAGCCGCTGGCGGGACCGCTGCTGTCGCTCGCGGGCGATGCCGGTCTCGGAACGGTCCAGTTCCTGCTGTCGGTGTTCGTCGCCGGTTTCCTGTTTCCGCACGGGCCGCGGCTAGTTGCAGCCGGCCGCAGCTTCCTGTTCCGGATCGTGCCCGAGCAGAGCGAGCATTTCCTGGAGCTTGCGGGCGCGACCATCCGCGCCGTGGCACAAGGCGTGATCGGCGTCGCGGTGGTGCAGGCGCTGCTCGCCGGCTTCGGCTTCAAGCTCGCGGCCGTGCCGAGCGCCGGCCTTCTCGCCTTCATCGTGCTGCTGCTCTCGATCGTGCAGATCGGCGCCTTCCTCGTGCTGCTGCCGGTGATCATCTGGATCTGGACTGCCAAGGACGTGACCACGGCGCTGCTGCTCACCGTGTTTCTCGTCCTGGTCGGCTTCATCGACACCATGCTGAAGCCGCTCGTGATGGGGCGCGGCCTGACCACGCCGACCATCGTGATCTTCGTCGGCGTGATCGGCGGCACGCTCGCCCATGGCATCGTCGGCCTGTTCATCGGGCCGATCATCCTGTCGGTGGCCTGGGAGATGATGATGGCCTGGATCAGGACGGAGGACCGGCCGAAGACGAGCGAGGGCTGATCTCGCGCCTCGACGGCGCGCTCGGTCCGCCATGTCGCACCAGGAGCCCACCGCTCCGCGGTCTGTGATCAAAATGCGTCCCCGAACTTGTCTGTTCGACTAGACAAGTTACGATCTGGACGATTCTGGTCCCGATCTACGGCAGTAATGGCGAAGTCTTCCAAGCTGGTTGCCGCGAGGCGCGGCAAGGTGTTGTTGGTCCGACGCCGGTCGGACGGCCTCTGGATGTTCCCAGGCGGGCGCAAGCGTGCGCGCGAATCCGACAAGGACTGCCTGCGGCGCGAGATCAAGGAAGAGCTGCCCAAGCTGAAGCTCGGCCGGATCAGTCTCTGGAAGGAAGTGAAGGCGAGGAACAAGCGCTCCGGCCGCAAGATGAGCGATGCGATCTTCATCGCCAAGGGCGCCAAGGGCAGGCTGGCGATCGGCGACAAGAAGGAGATCGACCGCGCCGCCTGGCAGAAGCCCCGCCGCATCCGCCTGACGCCGACCTCGCGCTACATCCGCGACCGCCTGTTTCCGCGAAAGTCGCGGCGGTGAGCTAATCCTCTTGGCCCGCCGATCGCATCCGCCCGGCAGATGACCTCGACCGGGCGCGCGCGGCTCCGGTGCAGCGAGCCGGATAGCCTCGGCCTCGCGCTGCTCCTTGCGGGCCGTGCGCGCATTGCGCATCGCGCGCTTGATGAAGGGGTGTTGGGAGTCCTCTGCGAAGAACAGCACCACTTCGCAGCTCGGACATTGTCTGGGATAGCCGTCCTGCAACCGGCCGGCGCGATCGCGAAACACGCCCCTGCAGCGCGTGCACTGAATCTGGACGAAACTCATGCGCGATCGACAATGACTATTGAAAATGGGTGTTCAGGTGATCTCAAATGTCTGAAGAAAGCCTGAATGCCTTCGCGACTTGGCCGACAGGCTTGGTGACAGCCGATGCGGGTAAGTGGGCCGCTGTTCGCAGAATGCGCGCAGCCGCTATTGCTTGGCAGCCATCGTGTCGAGACAACGGTTGAGATAGGCGGTGCGATCCCTGGGCAGCACCTTCTCGAGATCCGCCTTCATCCCGCATTCGCGCTGCCGGAGCTGCTCGGCCCGGCGCTTCTCGGCCGCCTCCCGATATTCGGGGGCGACCTTGCTTGGGTCGACCAACGCCTGTGAGCGTGCGGGAGCCGTTGCAAGCAGTGCGATGGCCGCGATGATGATGAAAATGAATGGTTTCAAATGAGCCTCCGTAAAAGGGAAATCCTAGCGCGCGGCGTGTGCATGCTCAAACCGGAAAGGATGCGGTACCCAGTTCCGGCAGGTCGGATCATCAGTGCGCCGACCGCGCTGCAGACATCTGGCCCACTTTCTTGGAACGACTTCGCTCGGCGCGCGTAGATTCTAGGCTCACGGCCCATCCCCAACCCCAAAAGCCCCCGGGCCGCGAGAAAACCTTCCCCACAAAGGTTGGCGACCTCAGCGCCTTCGCACTGAGGTCGTTTTGGCGCAAGTCGTGTGAACCAGTTCACAAACGCTCGGCGAGATCGCTGCTATGAAGACGTCATTGCTTAACCGCTTCATTTTGAACGAACGCCCCAGCGTGGCTCCAAGCGCTGGGGCTTTTTCGTGCCTGCAAGTGAGTAGAACGTCTCGATTGTATTGACTTTCGCCTCGAGAGCATGGACGCGCATTTCATGCGTCAGAGCGGAGCCAGTTCCGACCTGCTGGGCGATCAACGGCCAAACGGCCGGGATCGCGATGGCGTCCCAGAGGTTGCCCACGAGCGTGCGTTCGCCGGGCAAATCCCATATGCATGGCGCCGAGCAGGCGAATCAGGATGAGAGCGGCTCGCGTTCAGTTGCCGGCGGTTTACGACCAGAGACGGGTTCAAGTGAGGCTTTCCAAAAAAGCGCGGGCGACCAAGAAGTCGCCCAAGAAGAGCAAGGGGTCGCAGCGCGCAACGATCTCGTCTTCGTCGCCCCTCGGGATGATGGCTCTCCATCTGCTTGCACAATGGAAGCAGTCCGGACGCAGCGGTCTCGTTTTTCTTGCCGAGAGTGAGAACAGGGCCGAGCGGCTGGGCAGCGTCATTCACGCGCTCGACCCTTCCTGCGAGGTCCTGGTGTTTCCGCGACTGAACACCTTGCCGTTCGATCAGCTGGAGCCATCCCACGAACTCGCGGGGCGCCGAGCCTCGGTCCTGCGACGCCTCGCAAAATCCAAAAAGCCGCTGTTTCTGGTTTCGACGGCGGAAGCCGTGATGGAGCGCCTGCCGCCGCCTGCGAGCCTGTCGCGCCTGAGCGTAAGCTTGAAGGTGGGCGGCGCGTTCTCCGAGCGGGACCTCGAGGCGCGCCTCGAAGCTCTCGGATATGATCTCGACGACGAGCCGGACTATCCGGGCGGGGCGCTGTTTCATGGCCAGACCTTCGAGATATTTCCCGCAGGCGCGCTGGGGCCGTTCCGGATCGAGCATTCGGATCGCGCGATCAGGCGGATCGTGGCGTTCGATCCGAAAGAGCACGACATCATCTTCGAGACCAGCGAGCTTCTGGTCGATCCCATGTCCGAGCGGCTTGCCTTCGCCGGCAAACGCGGCAAGCGCGCGAGCCTGTTCGACTATTGCGGGCGCGCCAAATGGATCGCCGATGCAGGCGTCCCGCTGCACGCCGACGCCTGGCTGAGCACGATCGAGGAAGCCGCGCCCCGTGCCGAGCGGGAGCGCGAATATCTTGGGCGGGCTGACTGGAAACGGCTCGCCAAGGGCATGAAGGCGTTGCCGCGGACGGCGCCGTTCCAGACCACGCCGGAGTTTTCGAAGCTGACATCCGCAAGGAAGGCGCTGCGGGCGTTCGTCGAGGAGACGCGGCGGGCCGGTTCGCGCCTGATGCTCGTGGCGGCGCAGGAGGATGATCTGCGCGTGATGGAGCGGATGAGCGGCGTCAAGGCGCAGCGCTGCGAAGACTGGGACGAGGCGACGCGCGGGCGGAACGGCGAGACGGCGCTGCTGGCCGATCTCGATGCCGGTTTCGTCCTGCCGGGGAAAAAGTCTCTTGCCGTCGTGACGGCGTCCGACGTGCTCGGCAGCCGGGCGCATCATCCCCAGCCGATGGCGCGCGCCTGGAGTGCGGCCTTCGATCATGCCGACGTGCCCGAGCAGGGCACCGTGGTCGTCCATCTCCAGCGCGGCCTTGGCGTGCTCGACGGCTTGCAAACCGTGAATACCGGCGGCGGCGCGCTGCGGGAGATGATCCGCCTGAAGTTCGCAGGCGACAATGCGGTGCTGGTGCCGCCGCCCGATCTCGCCTTGATGTGGCCTTATGCAGCTGAGCTCGGCAAGCTGGCGCTCGACAAGGCGGATGGCAGCACGTGGTGGGCGCGCCGCACCTCAGCCGAACGCGAAATCCAGATCGCGGGCAAGGTGCTGGCCAGGCACATCAGCCAGCGCCGGCGGCGCGCGCCGAAAAGCTGGTTCTGCCGGGATCGGCCTACGAGAAGTTCGTGGCGCGCTTCCCTTATTTCACGACGAGCGACCAAGCCAAGGCGATCGCCGACGTGCTGGATGATCTCGCGTCCGGTCACCCGATGGACCGGGTGATCTGCGGCGACGTCGGCTTTGGCAAGACCGAGGTGGCGCTGCGGGCAGCCGCCGCCGTGGTGCTGTCCGGCAAGCAGGTGGCGATCGCGGTGCCGACGACGGTCTTGGCACGGCAGCATGTCGCAACGTTCCAGAAGCGCTTTGCTCCGTTCGGCATCGAGGTGGGCAACCTGTCGCGGGCGACATCAGGCGCGGAGCTGCGCGAGACCAAGGAGGGACTGCGCAGCGGCCGGATCAAGGTCGTGATCGGCACGCAGGCGCTCACCGGCAAGGACGTCAAGTTCGATGATCTCGGCCTCGTCATCATCGACGAGGAGCAGCATTTTGGCGCGGCCGAAAAGGCCAAGCTCTCCGGCCTCGCCAAGAACGTTCACGTGCTCATGATGAGCGCGACGCCGATCCCGCGGACGCTCGCCGCCGGCCTTGCCGGCTTCCGCGATCTCAGCGTGATCGCTTCGCCGCCGGTGCACCGGCTTCCGGTCGCAACCAGGATCGCACCGCTGTCGGATGCCGCCATCGCCTCCGCGTTGCTGCGCGAGCAGCGGCGCCACGGCCAGAGTTTTCTGATCTGTCCGCGCATCCAGGATCTCGATCCCATGTTGGCGCGGGTGCAGGCGGTGGCTCCCGACCTTCGCATCGTCTGTCTGCACGGCAGACTGGCGGCCGACGAAATCGACGACCGCATGATGAGCTTCGTCGAGGGCAGGGCCGACGTCCTGCTCGCGACCAACATCGTGGAGAGCGGCCTCGACATTCCCCGCGCCAACACCATCGTGGTCTGCTGGCCGGAAAAGTTCGGCCTTGCCCAGCTGCACCAGCTCCGCGGCCGCGTCGGCCGTGGCGGCATCCGCGCCTTCGCCCATTTGCTGACCGAGACGGAGTCCGGGCAGTCCGAGAAGCGGCTGGCCGTGCTCGAGGAGTTCAGTCGGCCGGGCGCCGGCTTTGCCATCAGCGAGCGCGATCTCGATCTCAGGGGCGCTGGAGACCTGTTCTCGGAGCAGCAATCCGGGCACGTCCAGGTGTTCGGGCCCGTGCTCTACAGTCACCTCTTGAAAATGGCCTCGGAGAAGGTCGATGAGGGCCGGGCCGCAGTGTGGGTGCCCGACCTCAATCTGCCGGTCGGGGATATGCTGCCCGAGACCTACGTGCAGTCCGAGCCCGTGCGCCTCGAACTCTATGCACGCGCCGCACGATGCAATGACGAAGACGACCTCGACGACCTCGAGGAGGAAACCTCCCGCCGCTTCGGCCCACTGCCGAAAGTGGCGCGCGACTTCTTCGCCGCAGCCTGGCTCAGGATCGAATGCAAGCGTAGGGGCATCATCCGCCTCGACGTCGGCCCCGGAGCGGTCGCCGCGACGTTCCTGCCGGGACGCTTGCGGAAGTCGCGGGGCAAGTCGCTGCAACGCGACGGCGATCGCGTCGTCTATCACAGCCCGATGCGAGATGCGCCGTTTGAGCGGGTGGAGGAGTTGTTCGAGCTGCTGGATGAGGGGTAGAGGCGCTCAGCGGCCGGCTTCTTCAATTGGGAGTTCGTAGCGGGAACCCGGTTCCACCGTTATAGTTAATGGGATTGGCGAATGGAGATTGTCCGATGTCCCATGCCATCCCTCCGGTCATTGTCGCGATTGTCGCAAGCTCATGTCTGTTGGTCCTGGCGCAAGCAGGCGGCGCAAATGCAGGGTCCGCGGGAGCGGGCATGGGGACAGGGGCGGGTAGCGCCGGCGGGTCGGCACCTTCTGGAATGGGGACGAGTGCAGGTAATGCGGGTGGCTCGGCGCCCCCAGGGATGGGGACGAAAGACACCTCCCCCGGCGGAAATCTGGACACCAACAGCCAATCGACAAATCCGAACGTTCAGCCCGCCACGCCTGCGAAGTCGCGCTCGGCAGCCCAGGCCGCGAGAAATGCCGGGGTTGGTCATGCCCAAAACGGTCTGCCGATCGGCGCGATTGGGAGCGGCACGAGCAATGAGGATCAAATGACCACTGGCCTGGCGTCCTCCCGAAACAGATCGGCAACACAGGCTCAAGGTGGTTCAGAAGGTCAGCCAGGGAGAGGCGCGAGCCTTTCGGACCAGATCAGCCGGCCGCGAGCCGCACGAGCTGGCGACAAGATGCTGGACGCCAACGCACAGGTCGAGCGACGAACAACTGTGTCGCCCAGACGCGTTCCGAGCCCGACGGGGCCAGGCTTGTAGTCCGCGAGCGAAGCGGCGAAGAGACACGATCGGCGCAATGGATCATCGCGCCCCTCGGAGTCCAGAATCCGGCGCCTAACCAATCGGCCACCGCGCATTGATTGGTGGAGGAGTTGGTACCCGAGCACATCCTCTCGATTGAGCGACTAGCCAAGAACGCGAAAACAACCCCATGCACAGTAGCTAAGTGCTGCTGGTACAATGTCTTCTGCATTCGTCGCGAAATCCGGTTGACGCGTCGGGCAAAACAGTGGCATTCTGCCATTCTTCGGAAAATCCGTTGCGGAGAAAACTGCTGCTGGCCATGGGGTGACGGGCTTAACCCCCGTAATTGGCCGGGGTCGCGGGCCGTCAGCCGGCCAGGCCGCTAACGTGGAATTAATCCAAAAAGCCCACAATTTTAGACAGTTGTGTTTGGGTGCTGCGTAAAGGAGTCGTCGTGAGGACGTTCCAGGGGCGGCTTCCTTTTGCTCGCTCATTGGGGTCAATGCACGTGACCACGACTTTCGAAACGGAAGGCTTCGCCGAAGAGCTCGACCCTGCAGCACTTGCAGCCGCCGCAGCAGCAGCGCATGAGCCCGCAGCCGCGGAAGCTCCAGTGCCGATCAAGCGGTCCAGCCGGAAATCGGTCCTGGCCCTGTCGGTGTGTGCCCTGGCCATCAATGGCTCGGCGGCGATCTACACATCGCCGTCTGGTTTTTCGTCGCTGAATGTTAGCAGCTTGGCTGACCTGTTTCCGCGCCAGGAAGCTTCCGCGCCAAAGCCGGATCCGGTTGTCGCTGCTTTGAAGGACATTCAGTCGACCCAGCAGCAACAGACTGCTTTGCTGAAGGAGAGCAAAGACTCGGTGCAGCAAAATGCAGCTCTGCTGCAGCAGGATTCAATGGTGCTCCTGTCTCTGCGCCAGAGCATCACGGACGAACGGATCGATGTGAGGAAGATTTCTTCGCAGCTTTCGACGCTGATTGCGAAGGTCGACTCGCTGCAAAGCGCAATGATGTCGGATGTCACGTCCTCCATTCGAAGAGCGCATGCTCGCTATGGGCTATCCTCGGTGATGCGCAAACGGATCGCTCGGGAATCGAAACCTGTGGGGCCCGTTTCGGTTGGAGGAGCTCCGCTGAGCATGCCGGCTACGGTTTCAGTCCCGGAAAGCTGAAGAGGCGTCTAGCAAATCACTTGGGGCCATATCGGCGCGAACCCAGTATCGCGAAGGGGCCCATGCTCGTGCGCTGGCGACTGATCGCCGCCGGCATCAAGTCATGACCCCATGCCTCATGGACGGTTCTTTCCGGAGTTTCTCGAGCTGGGCCAGATAGTCCTTCATTTGCAATGACTCCGTTCCCCGTAATGGAACGCTACAGGCAATGTCCGAAAGCGAACAGACGTGATTGCCGATTTTTCCTAGCCTTCGATGGGCTTTGGCCTTCCCCAAAGGTCCAAGCACCTCCAGCGGCCCCGGCCTCCACCCCACCCAAAAGCCCCCACGGCCGGGGCCGTCACTAAAGCGCAGCACTTTCAATCGGAACCACCGCCTCGCCACCGCATTACTTGCTTGCATAATTATCCCGGTCATCCGGGTGGGTCTTTGGGTGTCGTGGGGGCGTTTAATGGGCGCTTGTGATCGCACCGCTGTTCTGAAGCAGCGCGTTGACGAGCTTGTTTCCGGGCTTTCCGAGTTAGAAAATTTGCGATCCCGCGTGATCGCAGCCGAGCACATGCAACAGGGGCGGAGCGTCGATCGCAACCCGGCCGCAGCAACTCGCCGGACTGCTAAACCCAAATCATCATCGGTAAAACCCGATCGGCCAAAGAAGCACTTGGCGCGGCCGCCCAGGGTCGAGCATTGACTGATCTGAGGCCTGGTTTCCACATCCAGTCACATGGGGCCAAAGGCGCTCGCGAGCCCGATGGTGATCGGGACCAGCGCAACGATTGTCCATAGGGCAGGCGAACTGGAGGACAGGCCGGCGAAAAAGATCAAGACACCGAAGCCGACGAGGGCCACCGAGATGGCGTATGCGAGCGCTTTTTCCATCGTTTGATCCACGAGGAGCACTGGATGGATTGCGCTTGTAGGATTCCCGGCCGGTCGAAACGTTCCTATGCCGACAAGCGGTGGATGGGCACCTTTGAGCCTTTGACCCGTCACGACCCAGGTGCCGCCTCGACGCGCGCAATTCTGCGCCAAGCGGGGTGAGCCATGCCTGAAATGAGATTCCTGACAGATGAGGAAGCTCAAGCTGTATTACAGGCCTGAGGTATGATCGGACACCGAGGGAGTTTTACTAGGAAGTTACTGCGACATTGCGCTGGGGCCACCCCGTTCCGCGACTCATTAAGTGCACTACCCGCATCTCTATCGCGTTCGATCGAGATGCTTTCAGCGCCGACCCGCGAATGAACGACTTCGTCTGGACGCGGTAAGCCTTACCACAATGCCGCCAGCCGCGCCCGTCGTGTCCGGCAGATTTACTTCTTCTCGGGAAATTCGCGTGCGTAGGTGGCCGAGCCAAGATTTGAATTACCGGGCCCAAATGCAGTGACGGTGATTTGATAGGAATGGCTGCCGCTCGGCGGGCTCGGGGGCGAATAGTTGTTCAGTGCTCCACAAGCTATCGTGGACTGTCCCTTGTACGGGACCGTCCCCCCACCATGATTGTAGCTGGGGACCTGAAGATCAACCATGTGGAATTGCAGGGTAACCGTTCCCTTTGGCACACCGGTCAATGCGAACACTGGAGAGCCGAGGCCACACCATCGAAAGCTCATCGAGAATGCCGATGCATTCGCAGTGCTCAAAACCAACATGGCCGTCGCGCACACAGTCAACCGAATACGCATCATTTCCCCCTCCAGAGTTCCGGACGATCGAAGTTGATTCGGTTCGCCGCCGCAACTCGATATCGGTAGTCAGCCGCCAGAGGGCAAGCTTGGCTGCTACGGTAAACGACCGCCCGCCAGTTCACGCTGGCGGTCTCCTCAATAATAATAGTAGGAACGATGTCTGGGGCGGCGTTCATAGCCGCCGTAGTAGCCCTGTCGGCCCTGCTGAAACTGCGGCGGCACCGTACCGTTGGGGTAGCATTGACCATCCCGAATATCGACGTCTGCGCCGTGACCACAGGGGACTCGATATCTGCCGTAGCCTCCGCCACCGCGATAATAGTACTGCCGCGCAGCCTGCTCCTGAGGAGGAAGGTATCCGTTTGGATAGCACATGCCGTCACGGGCGCTCACGTCCCAGCCGTGGCCGCATGGAGGCGGGTGAACGGGGACACCGTATTGGACGGTTTGAATCTCCGGTGGAGTGTCTTGCACCACCACGGTCCCGAGGTGAAGGGCGAGGGCAGCCGCGGCAATGCTGATGATCATGATCCGTCTCCCTCTGCGCACAATGTCACGGACGCGCTGAATACCCGATGAACGGCGAGCAGATCCCGAGTCCAGTGACGAACAGCGCGAAGCATACCGCCATCAAAGCGGCATCGTAAGTACTTCGCAAATTATCAATTCCTTGGACTGCGGAACGCGAGCGGGCTATTGCCCCTTCGATGGCTCAAAAACTCAGGCGGCTTCTCGACGAAGTAGGTCCTCGCCAATTTCCGAAACAGAATGCATCGATCGCAGGCGAAATTACGGAAATTACGAAATTACGGTGACACTGCAACTTAACCGGAAGGCTCGCTGGTTCACGCCGGCGGGCCCCTGCGCTACAATCTACGAGCGATCGGGAGCCGCCGCCATCGCGTCGATCGCCGATAATTAAGCTGGCTATCGACAAACGTGAGTACTCTGGGGCCGTGGTGCCGAGCGTCCGCCACTTTTGCATTTCTGGCTCCGGCGCGAAGCATTCCGATCTTTTCCTTGCAATGATTAGATCATCCTTCATGTAGGGAGTTATTTAATGATTAGGCTGATTTCAATTGCTTCCCTCACTCTGGCTCTGACCACCGGCGCTGGACAGGCGCAGCAGAGCACGCCTCGCGGAGGCTCCCCCCAAAGTTTGGAAAGATGCAAGCAGCTTGCTAGCGAACGTGGTTTCTCGAGTGCGGGTGGGATTATGAAAGGACAAGGTCGCGCAAAGCGAGAGTTTGTGATCAATTGCATGCGCGGAAAGCAAATCTAGGCGAGTCGAACGGGACATCTTGCGGCTCGCCGGTCCACGCTGGCGGCTGTCCCACTCGTCCTAAAACAAGACGCTGCCGGGCTCGAAATACATGTCCCGGCAGCGTTTCATTCTCAAACTGAGCACTGAAATCCCAGTTGGTTTCGACTGTGCAACGGGCATGCCACATGTGTGACACGGCCCGCCAGCTACGGGCGGGCCCTTCTGGTCCATCGTACAGTTCTCATGCGCGGTCGGCTGCTGTCCGTATCTGACCCTCAGTGTCCTAACTTGATTTTGGGAGTGTCCTAATTCATTCTCAGTACTGCCAACATTCAACGAGCTCTGTTCACGCACGACGATTGGTGAGGGGCGCTCCAGGCCGGGACCCTTCGCCCCCGATGATGTCATGAAAGGCATGCAAGCCCACTTAGAACTACTTCGCGGGCAAATCGCAGAATGCGAGCGCATGCAGAAGGCCGCAAAGAGTCAGCTCCAGCGCAACGTGTTCGCAACGCTGCTCGCGCGCTACAGGGCTATCGCGGTCGAACTGGAAGAAGCGATAGCAAAGATGCCTCCTCCAAACACTTTCCGAGATCGCACCAAGCAAGCGCGGCAAGCTGCCAAAGAGTACGGCGATGACCAAAGGAAGCTAGCCAAGAAGCTCCGCCGCAAAACCCGGTGACAACGCATTAGGTTGGGAATGCTGATCAATCCCGTGCCCAACCGTGGCCAGAGACTATTAGCCGGAAAGCTTTTGGTGAGCGCGCTGGGGCTCGAACCCAGGACCCCGTGATTAAAAGTCACGTGCTCTACCGGCTGAGCTACGCGCTCCCATGGCCGCTGATGGCTCGAAGACGGACGCCATCGTGTTCGGTCATTTCGAGAAGCATGTCTTGCCGCCACGCTCGACTTGCGTTGCGGGGAAAACCGGCTGTTTCCGGATCATGCTGTCGGCCCGCGCTGTGTAGGGGGATGGGGCGCGGAGGTCAATAGTGCGGGTGGGTGCCGAAGATCGCGGCAGGAGCGGGGATTCGCTCGCTGCTTCCGTTGCTTAGGTCAGGAATTTCAACCTGATTGGCGGGCCGTCATCCACGCCGAACAGCGAGGATGGCCTGCCAGCCCTCAGTTCGCCTCGCGCCGCACTTCGTTCGGCACCGGCTGCGGCGTACCGGGGGTCGGCAGGGCGACCGGGCGGAGGCCGATCAGCTCGGCGGAGCGGATCGCGCTGTCGCGCCAGAACTGGAACGAGTTGATCCGGCTGAGCTCGAGGATGGCGATCGCGACGGCGGCCAGGAACGGCAGGCTTTGCAGCACCAGGACTCCGGCGAAGACGTAGATCTCGGTGATCTGCCGGAAACTGTTGGAGGCGATCAGGACGCCGGCGCCGATCACCAGCAGGGTGCCGATCACGGCCTCCCAGAACGCCTGGAACTCGATCGACATCCTGCTAAGGCCGCCCTTGGAAGTGCGGGCGAACGCGATGTGCTCAGTGATGAGGCCCTGCGCGACCGCGCGCGACACCGTCCATTGCACGCTCATCGCCGCGATCATGGCGCCCAGCATCTGGCCGGGCTTGATCGCGACGCGGGCGCGATACATCGACAGGAAGTGCACCAGCGACACGATGAAGGCGCCGATGATCGGCAGCGTCAGGATCTTGTCGGGGATGGCGATGTCGGCAAAGGCGACGATCGGCACCCAGACGAGGTTGAGCAGCGCCACGACCACGCCGAGGCTTTCGGCGCCCAGCCAGTTCAGCCAACCGAGGCCATATTCGCGCTTCTGGTCGGGCGTCAACCGGCTCCTGCCGGGCAGGAACTGCCGCCAGTGCTTCTTGACGATCTGGAGGCCGCCATAGGCCCAGCGGTGACGCTGCTTCTTGAAGGCCTCGTAGGTGTCGGGGAGCAGGCCCTGGCCGTAGCGATGGTTGGTGTAGTGGGTGGTCCAGCCGAGCTCCTGGATCGCAAGGCCGAGATCGCTGTCCTCGCAGATCGTATCCGACGACCAGCCGCCGGCCATGTCCATCGCGGCGCGGCGGATCAGGCACATCGTGCCGTGCACGATCACGGCGTTGAGCTCGTTGCGCTGGACCATGCCGATGTCGAAGAAGCCGGCATATTCGCCGTTCATGATGTAGTGCATGATCGACAGGCCGCCGTCGCGATGCTCCTGCGGCGCCTGCACGAGGCCGACGCGCGGGTCGGCGAAAGCCGGCACGAGGTCCTTCAGCCAGTCGGGATCGACGACATAATCGGCATCGAGGATGCCGATGATCTCGGCATCCGCCGCGGTGCGGTCCATGGCGATGCGCAGCGCGCCGGCCTTGAAGCCCTGCACCTTCTCGGCGTTGATGAACTTGAAGCGCTCACCGAGCGCGCGGCAATGGTCCTGGATCGGCTGCCAGAAGGCAGGATCCGGCGTGTTGTTGATGATGACCACGCATTCGTAGTTCGGATAGTTCAGCCGCGACAGCGCATCGAGCGTCTGCTTCAGCATCTCGACCGGCTCGAAATAAGCGGGGATGTGGATCGAGACCTTCGGGTAGTAACTCTCCGGCACGTTCTCGACCGGCTTGTCCTTCGTGATCAGCCGCTGCGGCGGCCGGCCGAAGGCGACCGCGGCAATCTCGTCGATGCGCGCCATCGCGATGAGGACGAGGGGAACGAGCAGGATCATGCCCAGCGTCAGCGCGAAGGCCGAGCCGAAGATGAAATAATGGCTGTTCCAGAACGCGAACACGGTGGCGGCCCAGGCGCCGACGCCGTTGGCAGTTGCCGACAGTAGGAAGGCCTGCTTCGCGGTCGGTTTTTCAAGCCGCAGGATCGGCAGCGACAGCAGGATGCCGACCAGCAGCGCGATGCCCATCAGCTTCCAATAATCAGGATTCTCCACCGGGCCGGTCCAGGCGAATTTCGGCTCGCGGCTGGCGTTGAGAATGCCCCAATACGGACCGACGCCGCCCTCGAAGAATTTCCAGGGCTGATCGATGGCTTCGACGATGTTGTATTCCATGCCGATGGCTTCGGCGCGGCTGACGAAATTGCGCAGGATCAGCGCCTGCTGGAACGGGCCCGGATCGGCGTTGCGCAAATTGTAACCCTGGCTCGGCCAGCCGAACTCGGCGATCACGATGCGCTTGCCGGGGAACAGGTTGCGCAACAGGTTATAGCGATCGACGGCCTGGTCGACGGCCTGGTCCGAGCGGAAGTTTTCCCAATAGGGCAGCACGTGGGCGGCAATGAAATCGACGCTGGAGCCGAGGTCGGGATTGTCGCGCCAGATGTTCCAGATCTCGCCGGTCGTGACCGGCACGCGGACCGATCCCTTGACCTTCTTGATCATGTTGATGAGGTCTTCGACCTTCTGCTCGCCGCGGTAGATCACCTCGTTGCCGACCACTACGCCGACGACGTTGCTGTTCTTGCGGGCGAGCTCGATCGCAGCCTTGATCTCGCGCTCGTTGCGGTCCTTGTCCTTGTCGATCCAGGCGCCGACCGTGACCTTGAGGCCGAATTCGGCGGCGATCGGCGGCACCAGCTCCACACCGCCGGTGGACGAATAGAGGCGGATCGCGCGCGTCATGGTCGACAGCGTTTTCAGGTCGGCGCGGATTTTCTCGATCGTCGGGATGTTGTCGATGTCGGGGTGGGCCGAGCCCTCGAACGGTGCGTAGGAGACGCTGGGCAAGAGGCCCTTGAAATCAGGGGCGGGTTCCTTGTCACGCAGGACTCCCCAGAGGCCGGCGTGGAGCGCGGACACAAGCAACAGAACGGCGGCGACAACGCGCATCGCGGCTAAACCACAAGGGGCTGAGGTGGCAGGGAAGCGGATCCGACCCCGAGATCCGACCGAGTCCGCGGCAAAGGGAGCATACCTCTGCCGCGCGGTTTCACAACTGTCATGGCCTCATGTCCTTATGAGGGCATGGCCTTTTCGAACGACGCGTGGCAGTGCCAACCGTGTCTATGGCCGATCGTTCCTGAACGACAGCTGAAACGATCGCGGCTATTTCTGGGGCGCGGGCGTCGGGCTTGCCGCAGGCGAGGGGCTGGCGGCCGGCTGAGGGGCTTGCGAATTGCCCGACGTTGGCGCTGCGGCTTGCGAGGCGCTCGCCGCCGCCTGCTGCGGCTGGGAGGCCGGGTTGATCCAGCAGGCGTGCACGCGACTATCCAGGGTCTCGGCGACCTTGGGGTCGATCTGCCCGCCGAAGCGGGTCAGGCAGCGGAAGGCAGCCTGGATGTGGCCGCCGGGGCAGCCGAAACGGTCGTAGAGGTCGAGATGGCGGAACGCGGTATCGAGATCATCCCGCCACATCAGCCGCACCACGCGCCGGCCGAGCCAGACGCATTCGGGATTGCCGGCGGGACCATTGATGACCTGGGCCGCTTCGGCGAATTCGTCGGTGCGGCGCTGGTTCTGGGCGGCGTCCTTGGCGGCGTCGGCGGGCTGGGCGGCGGCCTTGCTCTGGTCGGGGGCGGGCGAGCCGCTCTGGGCGGAGGCGCCGCCGAGACCGGCGAGAACGAGAAGGCAGGAGACGGCCAAGGTGGCGGCGAACTGCCGCAGGACCGCATTTCGTAACTCGAACACCCGTTGCCGCATGAATTCCCCAATATGTCCGCTGACCGTCCGCATTCCGACCTCGCGGACGCGCCGGTGATGGCGTCCAAATGGGTCTCCAATGCGGCGGAAAAGTCCTTTGGAGTCCATGACCTGTATTTGGAATTTTGTCCAGCAAAGTCACGATCCTAGCCCCCGGTCGAACGGCCGCAGCCAAATTCCGCTGGGGGAGGAACTGATCCGCACCTGGGCACCCCCTTGGCAGATGGCGTGCAAGCAGGTAATCGACGGGCCCTTCGCGGAGGACGGAACCGATTTCTCTTCGTACGCCACTGGCGCTTCTGCTCGTTTCACTGGGTGCGATTGCTGCCGTGTGGTGGTGGTTGGCGACGCCGATCACGCTCGCGCGTGCCCCGATCGATCCCGCCGAGAAGGTCCAATGCGTCTCCTACGCCCCGTTCCGCGGCGAGCAGTCGCCGCTGGATGCGTGGACCCATATCGACGCCGACCAGATTGAGCTGGACCTGCGCCAGCTCAAGCAGATCACCGACTGCGTCCGCACCTATTCGATGGAGAACGGGCTCGACCAGGTGCCGGCGATCGCCGCCAAGGTCGGCGGGCTGAAAGTGCTCCAGGGCATCTGGCTGTCCAGCAACCGCACCAAGAATTTCGAGCAGGCCGCGCTCGCGGTTCGCCTCACCAAGGAATTCCCGTCCATCATCACCGCGTTGATCGTCGGCAACGAGGTGCTGCTCCGCGGCGAGATGACCACGGCCGATCTCGTCTCCATCATCCGCTCGGTCAAGGCACAGGTCAGCGTGCCCGTCACCTATGCCGACGTCTGGGAGTACTGGCTGAAGAACCGCGAGGTCTATGACGCCATCGACTTCGTCACAATCCATATCCTGCCTTATTGGGAAGATTTCCCGGTGCGCGCGAAATTCGCAGCAAGCCATGTCGAGGCGATCCGCGAGCGCATGGCGGTGGCGTTTCCGGGCAAGGAGATCCTGATCGGCGAAACCGGCTGGCCAAGCGAGGGCCGCATGCGCGATGGCGCGCTGCCGTCGCGCACCAACCAGGCCCGCGTCGTCTCGGAAATCCTGAGCCTTGCGAAGGCACAGAAGTTCCGGGTCAACCTGATCGAGTCCTACGACCAGCCGTGGAAGCGCAAGCTGGAAGGCACCGTCGGCGGCTATTGGGGTCTGTATGACTCGGTGCGCCGGAGCCTGAAATATCCGCCGGGCGAGCCGATCAGCAATTTCCCGTACTGGAAATGGTACATGGGCGCCGGCATGGGCCTTAGCGTGCTGGTGTTCGCGGTTGCCGGTCTCACGCTGCGCCGGCGGCCCTGGACGCCGCGCTTCTCGGCCTGGCTCGGCGTCGGCATCTCGGCGACGACGGCGGGCATCCTGCTCGGGATCGGCGCCGACAAGATGTATTACGAGAGCTACGGCATCGGTGGCTGGCTGCTCTGGGGCGCGCTGTTACTCGCCGGCATCCTGTCGCCGATCTTCTGCGCGCAGGCGATGGTGATCGGCCGCAGCCTTCCGACATTCCTCGACCTGCTCGGCCCGCGCGAGGGCCGGAAATGGTCGAAGCTCACCGCCGTGCTCGGCCTGACGCTGGCCATGACCGCGGTGATCGCGGCGCAGACCGCGCTCGGTTTCGTGTTCGACCCGCGCTACAAGGATTTCCCCTACGCCGCGCTGACGATGGCGGTGGTGCCGTTCGCGCTCTTGATGTTGAACCGGCCGCAGATCGGCCAGCGTCCGATCGCGGAGGCGGTGTTCGCGGGCGTGCTGGCGCTGTCGGCCGTCTATGTGCTCTTCAACGAGGGCCGCGAGAATTGGCAGTCGCTGTGGACCTGCGCGATCTACCTTTTGTTTGCGCTCACGCTGTGGCGGGCGCGGGCCGAGCAAATCCAAGAATGAACAGGCCGATCGCAAGGCCCGACAGCACGACATTGTAGAGCACGATGCCGAGGCCGGCGGCGATGACGCCGACGGTGAGCAGCACGATCGACGGCCGCATCAGGTTCAGCGTCGCAACCACCAGCGCGACGATGCCGAACACCGAATTCTTGAACAGCACGGTCGAGACCGAGCGCGCCTTGCAGACCAGCGTCTGCAGGCCGGCGTCACAGGCGAGCGCGACTTGCGACAGCTCGATCGCGAGGTAGCGCAGATAGAGCGCATAGCCGACGGAAACGAAGCCGACGACGATCAGGAACTGCACCTGGTAGGGCGTGAGGCGGAAGGGCTTTTTTCTCATGGGGGCAATATGGTCGGGATGGCGCGGGCAGGCAACAGGGCAGGCGATGTTTCTGTTGGTTTGGCTCGCCCAGGCAGCCTTTGGGAACACGCGAGGGGCGGGCTGAGTTCTGAATGTTATGACGTCCAATGCATGTTGCCTTCAAGGAGTGAGCATGGACAAGCCAACTCAGGAGCAGCTGAACGAGCTCAAGAGGTTGAGCAAGGAGGCGCGGGTGGAGGATTGGTCGGAAATCGTCCAGTCCAGGGATGAAGCGGAGATACGCATTCGGGATCTGAAGGAAAAGGCGCGCATCGAGTAAATCATCGCGTGCGCAAAGAGCCATCAAATTCGACCTTGCGTCTTCCGGCTCTGTTTCCAAATGCAGACCGGCGCCTGATCCTTTGATCAGGCGCCGGTTATCGAAATTACAAAGGCGACGGGCAGCCTCACTTCTTCTTGGTGCTCGAGCCCGTGGTGTTCTGCATCTTCTGTCCGGGCGCGCTTTCCGAGTGGCCCGGTCCCGCGGTGGTATTGGTCTGGTGACCGGGCGCGTATTCGGAAGCGCCGGGAGCTGTCGAGGGCTTCGTCGTGTTCTGCATCTGCTGACCGGGCGCGTTGCTCGAAGCGCCCGGCGATTTCGTCGTTTGCGCGAGCGCCGAGGATGCCGCCAGAACGACGGCCGTCGCGATGATCAATTTCTTCACGTATACTTCTCCCTTGGTCATGGACGCGGGCACGAGCGATGTCGCGCGTGCGCTCCGTTCAGAACCGGGATAACTGGGCAATCGGTGGCTGGTTTCGGTGGTGGACCGAAATTTAAGTCCATCTCCGCGCGCAGGAACATGCCGGCATTCACCGCGCGTTCAGGTGGAAGTAGATTCCGACCTACCGCCGGAAGAACGACGACAGCGTCGATCCCGCAGACGCTGATGCCGTCTCCGGCTTCGCCGGTGCCGGCGCCGGCTGGGCCGCGGGTGCAGGCGCGGGCTCCTCACGCTTTGATGAGCGCTTCGAGGAGTAGCTGCGGCGGCGCTGCGGCTTCTCGGGCTTTGCACTCGGCGCGGGCGCGGTTTCGGCTTGCGGTGCCGCGTCCTGGTTCTTCTCGGAGCTCTTCTCCTGAACCCGGTCCTGAGTCTTTTCTTGTCGCTTGTCTTGCGCCTTCTCTTGCGACTTCTCTTGCGCCTTTTCTTGGCCGCCGCGCATCGACAAGCGCTGGCCGTCGAACACGGTGGTCTCGCAATGGCGGTCGTTCTCGGTGAGGCCGGCGCAGAGTTTTGCGGCGGCGGCGGCGTTGATCAGAGGCCCGGCACCCAAGCGGAGCTGCATGCCGAGGCCCGTGGCACCTTCCTTGATCATGATGATCGGCCGCAGTGCTCCGACTTCGGGATTGGATTTCGTCACGCCGCGCCAGAGTGCGCGCAGGCCGTCGATCGAGTTGGCGCCCCCGAGGTCGATCGCAAAGCGCGTCTGCTGGACTGCGATCGCGGGGGCTTCGGTCTCGGCTGCTTCCGGCGGCTTCGTTGCTGCCGCGACGACCTCGGTTGGAGCAGGAGCCGGCTCGGCCTTCTTCTCGGCGGCCTTCTCAGCTGCCTCGGGCTGAATCAGTTTCGACGCGGCCGGATCCGGCGGCGCCATGATCGACTTGGACGGCACCAGCGGAAGGGTCGGCAGCGCCGATGTCATGGCCGGCGACTGCTGCACGAGCGAGGCGGCAGCCGCGGTCTGCGGCGGCGGGCTCGAGGGCTCCTTCACAGCCTCCTTCTGAGTATCCTTCGCAGTTTCCTTCTGAGTATCCTTGGCGGCTTCAGCGCGCGGCTTCTCGCTCGCCGGAGCTGGCGTCGAGGCGACCGGCGCCACGCTGGGAGCTGCGGTCGCTGGCGCGAGATCCTGCGGCTTGGCGCCTTGCGGCGGCGCGGCGCCCTGCTTGGCGATGGCTCCGGTGACGGAATCGAGACCCTGCTCCAGCACCGTGACGCGTGAATAGAGCCGGTCGCGGTCGCCGTTCAACGTCTCGATGGCGGCGGCGAGCCGGCGCGCCTCGTTCTGGCTCTCCTTGGTCAGCATCTGGAGGCGGTCGGCCTGGCGCGCGAGATCGGCGGAGGCGACCTGGTCGCGCCGCCAGCCGAGCTGGGCCTGATTGGCCATCACGGCGATGACGACGGCCCCTACGGCCGCGACGCCCCACGAGCCCAGCCGCCACATCATGCGCCGGTCGAATGCGCTTTCCTCGGCCAAAAGTCCGGAGAACAGCCCGCCGGTCTCCTTGGTGCCGAAGGCATCCGCCAGTGGGTCGGAATCCTTTGCCATGAACGTTGAGTGCCCAGCCCTGTCCGGCTTCCCCGAATCAATCAGGGAACATTAACAGGAAATACGCCCCGCACTTGAATTCCGGGCGTTTGCGGGGGTAGCAAGGCGATGGCATCAGGGCGGCCTGCCGTCCGCCGCACCAATTGATTCGGCCGTATCTGACAGGATTTCGATGACCGCCCGTTCCAGCCTCACGATCGTGCTCGCCGCCGGCGAAGGCACGCGCATGCGATCGAGCCTGCCGAAAGTGCTGCATCCCGTCGCACATCAGACGCTGCTCGCCCACGTGCTCGCCGCCGCACCAAAGGGAACCGGCACGTCGCTCGCAATCGTGATCGGTCCCCATCATCAGGCAGTTGCGGAGGAGGCGAGGCGCAGCCGCCTCGATGCGCTCACCTTCGTGCAAGCCGAGCGGCTCGGCACCGCGCATGCGGTGCTGGCGGCGCGCGAGGCGATTGCGCGGGGCGTCGATGATCTCCTGATCGCATTCGGCGACACGCCGCTGATCTCGGCCGAAACCTTCGCGCGGCTGCGCGAACCGCTCGCCAGGGGCGCCGCGATCGCTGCGCTCGGTTTTCGCGCCGCCGATCCTTCCGGCTATGGCCGCTTCATCGTCGAGGGCGACCGCCTGGTCGCGATCCGCGAAGAGGCCGATGCCAGTGAAGCGGAGCGCAAGATCGATCTGTGCAACGCCGGCCTGATGGCGATCGATGGTCGCCGCGCCCTCGCGATCCTGGACAGGATCGGCAATGCCAATTCCAAGGGCGAATATTATCTGACGGACGCAGTCGGCATCGTCCGCGAACAGGGATGGGAGTCGGTCGTGATCGAGACCAGTGAAGATGAAGTGCGTGGCATCAACACCAAGGCGCAGCTCGCCGAAGCGGAAAGCGTGATGCAGGCGCGCTTACGCAAAGCGGCGATGGAGGCCGGCGTCACGCTGGTCGCGCCGGAGACGGTGTACCTGTCCGCCGACACCGTGTTCGGCAAGGACGTGACCATCGAGCCGTTCGTGGTCATCGGCCCGGGCATCTCGATCGCCGACGGCGCGGTGATCCATTCCTTCTCGCACATCGTGCAGAGTTCGATTGGCAAGAACGCGTCTGTCGGCCCGTTCGCGCGCATGAGGCCGGGCAGCTCGCTTGGCGAAGGTGCCAAGATCGGCAACTTCGTGGAGACCAAGGCCGCGACTCTCGAGGCGGGAGCGAAGGCCAATCATCTCGCCTACATCGGTGATGCGATCGTCGGCGCCAAATCCAACATCGGTGCAGGCACCATCACCTGCAACTACGACGGCTTCGGGAAGCACAAGACGGTGATCGGGCAGGGTGCGTTCGTCGGCACCAACTCCTCGCTGGTCGCTCCCGTCAGAATCGGCAACGGCGCCTATATCGGCTCCGGCTCGGTGATCACCCGCGATGTGCCCGACGATGCGATGGCGCTGGAGCGCAACCAGCAGACTATCCGCGAAGGCGGTGCTGCGCGCTATCGCGAGATGAAGACGGGCGGCAAGAAGCTCGAAAAGAAGCCGGAGAAGTGAGCGAGGCTATTCGTCGTCCGCGAATTCGGAGAAGATCGCGCGGGTCAGGCGCCAGCCGCGCGGCTTGGCGCGCTTGGCCGGCTCGCCTTCGGGATGCTTGATGAAGACGGGCTTGTTTTCCTTGCCGCGCATGGGCGGCGGCCAATGCGCAAGGTGCGTGCCCGAGGTCTCGCTGGCGCGCAGATACATCGACGACAGGCCTTTGCGGTCGGATGAGCTTCTCATGGCCGTCTCTCCTGGGCGGGAATCGTTGGCCAAACATGTTGACAATGAGTTAACGTGCGAGGTTAAAGGCCGGCCAAATCGACGCAGGCGAGGCTCGGTGTGATTTGGCGCTGTCTCAATCAGCAATAATTATTGAGTATCTGGTTCCGTAGGAGTTTCGCTAAAACCGACCGCGTCGTTTAGGCGATTTTTCGGCGATTTGGGGGATAGTGATCCGCATGTGCGGGATTGTCGGCATTCTCGGGCGCGAGCCGGTTGCAGAGCAATTGGTGGATTCGCTCAAACGTCTCGAATATCGCGGCTATGATTCCGCGGGCGTCGCCACACTCGAAGGCAAGCACCTGGAGCGCCGCCGCGCCGAGGGCAAGCTGAAGAACCTGGAGAAGCGGCTCGAAGCGGAGCCGTTGAAGGGCACCACCGGCATCGGTCACACCCGCTGGGCCACCCACGGCAAGCCGACCGTCAACAACGCCCATCCGCATGCGACCGAGCGCGTCGCCGTGGTCCACAACGGCATCATCGAGAATTTTCGCGAGCTGCGCGAGGAAATCGAGGCGAAGGGCACGGTGTTCCACACCGAGACCGACACCGAGATCGTGGTGCACCTCGTCGACGATCTGCTCGCGCGCGGCAACAAGCCGGTCGAGGCCGTCAAGCTGACGCTGGCGCGACTCCGCGGCGCCTTCGCCCTCGGCTTCATCTTCGCCGGCGACGACGACCTCATGATCGGCGCCCGCAACGGCCCGCCGCTCGCGATCGGCTATGGCGACGGCGAGATGTATCTCGGCTCCGACGCCATCGCGCTCGGCCCCTTCACCGAGACGATCAGCTATCTCGAGGACGGCGACTGGGTCGTGCTCACCCGCAACAGCGCAACGATCTTCGACAAGGACGGCCACGCCGTCCACCGCGACAAGATCAGGCATGCGGCCTCGACCTCGCTGGTCGACAAGGCGAACTACCGCCACTTCATGGCGAAGGAGATCCACGAGCAGCCGGAGGTGGTCGGCCACACGCTCGCGCGCTATGTCGACATGGCGACCGAGCGCGTCTCCCTGCCGGTCAAGCTGCCATTCGATTTCAAGACCATCCAGCGCATCAACATCACGGCCTGCGGCACGGCGAGCTATGCCGGCTTCGTTGCAAAGTACTGGTTCGAGCGTTTTGCGCGCGTGCCGGTCGAGGTCGACGTCGCCTCCGAATTCCGCTACCGCGAAGCGCCCCTGCGCAAGGGTGATCTCGCCATCTTCATCTCGCAGTCCGGCGAGACCGCCGACACGCTGGCGGCGCTGCGCTATGCCAAGGCCCAGGGCGTGCACACGGTCGCCGTCGTCAACGTGGCGACCTCGACGATCGCGCGCGAAAGCGAGACCGTGCTGCAAACGCTGGCGGGACCCGAGATCGGTGTCGCCTCGACCAAGGCCTTCACCTGCCAGCTGATGGTGCTCGCAAATCTTGCAATTGCGGCCGGCAAGGCACGCGGCGAATTGTCCGATGAGGACGAGACCAGGCTCGTCCATGGCCTCGTTGAGGTCCCGCGCTTGATGTCGGATGCGCTCACCAACGAGGTTGAGATCGAGCGTCTGGCGCGCGAGATCGCAAAGTCGCGTGACGTGCTCTATCTCGGCCGCGGCACCAGTTTTCCGCTGGCGCTCGAAGGCGCGCTGAAGCTGAAGGAGATATCCTACATCCACGCCGAAGGCTACGCTGCCGGCGAGCTGAAGCACGGACCCATCGCGCTGATCGACGAGACCATGCCTGTCGTCGTCATCGCGCCCTATGACCGGGTGTTTGAAAAGACCGTCTCAAACATGCAGGAGGTCGCGGCCCGCGGCGGCAAAATCATTCTGATGACCGATGCCAAGGGCGCGGAAGAGGCGACCGTCGATTCTCTCGTCACCATCGTGATGCCCGACATGGCGGGGGCGTTCACGCCGATGGTCTATGCCGTTCCCGTGCAGCTGCTCGCCTATCACACGGCCGTGGTGATGGGCACCGACGTTGACCAGCCGCGCAACCTCGCGAAATCGGTGACCGTGGAATAGCACAAGGGATATCGGTTGGTCGCAGTCTTCCAAAACCTGCTAGAAGACCCTAGCTTGTGTGCTGCGACCGACCTGGAACCCGAATGACCCCCCGCGACGACGCGCCTGCGCCTCTTGATCCCGTCCCGGAACCGCATACCGGCCTGATGGGCCGTTTTCGCAATTATTTCCTGACCGGCCTCGTCGTGACGGGGCCGATCGCGATCACGCTTTATCTGGTCTGGTGGTTCGTCACCTGGGTCGACGGCGTGGTGCGACCGTTCGTGCCGCTGGCCTATCGGCCCGAAACCTATCTTCCCTATGGTGTTCCCGGTTGGGGACTGATTGTCGCATTCTTCACGCTGACGCTGGTCGGCTTCCTTGCGGCCAACCTGATCGGCCGGACGCTGGTCGACGTCGGCGAGACCTTTCTCGGCCGGATTCCGGCGGTGCGCGCCATCTACCGCGGCCTCAAGCAGGTGTTCGAGACGTTGTTTTCGGGCAAGGGCTCGAGCTTCCGGAAAGTGGGCCTGGTCGAGTTTCCCTCGCCCGGCATGTGGTCGATCGTGCTGATCTCGCAATCGCCGAACGAGGACATCGCGCGCAACCTGCCGGGACAGGAGGAGCACGTCTCGGTGTTCCTGCCGTGCTCGCCGAACCCGACCACCGGCTTCTTCTTCTACGTCCCGAAGAGCAAGATCATCGAGGTCGACCTCAGCGCCGAGGATGCCGCGACGTTGATCATGTCGGCCGGCGTTGTGCAGCCTGGCTCGGCACCAGATCCGAAGAAGGCCGCCGCGCTCGCGGGCGTGGCGAACGCCGCACGCATCGCCAACGCGTCTGCGCTCCAACCCCAGCAGCCTGCGAAAGTGGAGTAGGGCCATTCCCGCGCGGGGTGGCCGCGTTTACGCAGGCGTTCGCGTCCTCTGCTAGTCTCCGGTTGAATTGAGCGTATCGTTCGGAATTCGACCTGGAGTGCATGATGTCCAAAACCATTGCGATCCTCGCGCCCGGTGCCATGGGCAGCGCCGTGGCTCGCCGCCTCAGCGAGAATGGCGCGCGGGTGCTGACGTCCCTGAAGGGGCGGAGCGAGGCGACGCTGAAACGGGCGGCGGACGCCGGCATGGTCGGCGCCGAGGACGACGCGCTCGCCGAAGCCGACATCATCCTCTCGATCGTGCCGCCGGGCGAAGCCGTGGCGCTGGCTGAACGGCTGGCCGCGCTGATCGTCCGGCGCGAGAAGAAGCCAGTCGTGGTCGACTGCAACGCCGTCAATGTCGACACGGTGCAAAGGATCGAGGAGATCATCGGCTCGGCGCAGGCGCCGTTCGTCGATGCCGGCATCATCGGCTTTCCGCCGCAGCGTGGTGGCAAGAGCCCGGCCTTCTACATGTCCGGCGAGCACGCCAAGGACGTCGCCGTGCTGAAAGAGCTGGGCCTCGACGTGCGGATCGTCGAAGGCCCGGTCGGCGCAGCCTCTGCACTCAAGATGTCCTACGCCGGCATCGTCAAAGGCCTCGCCGGCATCGGCTCGGCCATGGTGGTCGCGGCCACGAAAGCGGGCGCGGCCGACGCGCTGCGCGACGAGCTCGCGCTCAGCCAGCCTGCAATTCTGGCGCGCCTCGAAGTGGCGCTGCCGGACATGATCCCGAAGGCGTATCGCTGGGTCGCGGAGATGCGGGAGATTTCGGGATTCTTGGGTCCGGATCATCCGGCCAGCCAGATCTATGAAGGCTTTGCGAAGTGGTTCGAGCATCTCGCCGAGGATGCCAAGGCGAAGGCGATGGATGCCGCGCTGATGAAGGCGTTCGCGGCGAATGTCCCGAAGAAGGACTAGAATCTACTTGCATGCCCGATCTGTCGAATGTCTCGCGCCAAGACCTTGGGCTAAGACAGTGGTTGCGTCTCCGAGAACATATCGACAATCTTGTTGGTCATGCCGTCCACGATCAGCACCTGATCCTTCATCTTGACGTACATATAATCGCGCAGCTCTGGCAATTGCGCGAACACCTGCGCTGGCAGTCCTTGAGCCTTTACGCCTTTTGGAAGTGTCGCGCCAACGGCAGGGGTAAAGTCCTTGGCTGGCTGGGTGGTCTTCAGCCGGAATTGGATCTCGTTATGCTCAGTCAGCACGGTCTTGCGGATCTGCTCGCGCTGCGCGTTGGTGAGGCTGAGTTTCGGCAGGGATGGGTGTTGCGATATCGTTGTGCCGTCGCTCAATTCAACCGCACCTTGCCCACCCGGTTGCGCGAGTGATACTGCGGGCGCGCCGAGTAAGATCGCGAGCGCGGCGATGGTGGGAGCCCTCATGGTCTGCTCCTTCCTGTCTGCGCCGCCCTTGAGCAATTAACGAGCCGATCGTGCGTTCCGTTCCGCGGCGGGGCTCGACGAACGCGCCTTTGCCTGTCCTACGGGTAATCATGCCCCGGGATCAGGCTACGGCAAGAGTTCCGTGCGTGCGCTCAAGGCAGGCAATGACGGGAATGTACCATCGTGCCCGAGCATCGCTTTCCCGGAGGCATTGCGCCGGCGACGGATCAGCGTGGATGACCCCATATGCGCCAATGGGTAGGCTGAATGTCGGCGTGCGTTTTGCCCGATCGATCGACCCAATTGGATCCATCCTTGTGACAGGGAAAGGGAAGCGAGTGGACGATACCATCAAAGTCCAGCGCGCAGATTTCGAGATCCCCGTCTAAGGGAGCCGTCGAAGTGGACTGCCATTCGGTGGAGATGAACTGCATGATCTACCTCCAGCAGGGATGTGGGGACAGTTCCAATATACCTTTAGCACGAGTGATCCGTCCCTGAATGTGAGCCAGCTCGCAATGAAGCAAGGGAAACCGTACCCTTCATTGGGGCAATTGCATTGTCCTTGCCTCGGGCGCACGAGAACGCTTCAGCCCGCACCGATCAACGGGATCGCTTCGTCCCGTTCGTACAGATAGAGCAGGCACCGCAGCGCTTCGCCGCGCTCGCCCTTCAGCTTCGGATCGTCCTTCAGGATGCGCAGCGCCTCGTCGCGGGCCTGGGCGATGAGCTGGCCGTGCACCTCCGGGCGCGCGATGCGATAGCCGGGCAGGCCGCTCTGGCGCACGCCCAGCACATCGCCTTCGCCGCGCAGCTTCAGGTCTTCCTCGGCGATACGAAAACCGTCGGTGGTCTCGCGGATCACCTTCAGCCGCGCCTTCGACATCTCACCGAGCGGCTCCGAATACAGCAGCAGACAGGTCGAGGCCTCCGAGCCGCGCCCGATCCGGCCGCGGAGTTGGTGCAGCTGGGCAAGACCAAAACGCTCGGCATTCTCGATCACCATGATGGTTGCGGCGGGCACATCGACGCCGACCTCGACCACGGTGGTCGCAACGAGCAGACCGATCTCGTGGGCAGCAAACTGGCCCATGACACGGTCCTTCTCGATGCCCTTCATCTGGCCGTGGACGAGGCCGACACGGTCGCCGAATCGCTTTTGCAGGCTCTCGAAACGTTTCGTCGCATTGGTGAGGTGCTCGGTGCCCTCGGCCTCGGATTCCTCGACCAGCGGGCAGATCCAGTAGACCAGCTTGCCGGAGGCGAGCGCGCGGCCGACGCCGCCCATGACCTCCTCGATCCGGCTCATCGGCACCGCGCGGGTGTCGATCGGCTGACGGCCGGCAGGTTTTTCGCGCAGCTCGGAAATATCCATGTCGCCGAAATAGGTCAGCACCAGCGTGCGCGGGATTGGGGTTGCACTCAGCACCAGGACATCGACGGATTCGCCCTTCGACGTCAGCGCGAGGCGTTCGCGCACGCCAAAACGGTGCTGCTCGTCCACGATGGCGAGGGCGAGATCCCTGAAGATCACATCGTCCTGGATCAGCGCATGGGTGCCGACGAGCAGGTCGATCTCGCCGGCTTCAAGCTGCGCCAACAACTCCCGCCGCTCCTTGCCCTTTTCGCGGCCGGTGAGGATCGCGACCCGCAGGCCGGCGCGCTCGGCGAGCGGGGCGATGGTCTTGATGTGCTGGCGCGCCAGGATTTCGGTTGGGGCCATTAACGATGCCTGCTTGCCAACCTCGGCGACCGCGGCGGCAGCGAGCAGCGCCACCACGGTCTTGCCGGAGCCGACGTCACCCTGGAGCAGGCGCAGCATGCGCACGGGCTGTTTCAGGTCCTCGGCGATAGCGGCGGCAGCGCTGCGTTGCGAGGGCGTGAGCGCGTAGGGCAGTGCGTCGATGATCTTGCTGCGCAGGTGGCCGTCGCCGGCATTGCGCACGCCGGCGGGGCGGCGCAATTCCGCACGGATCAGGGCGAGCGCAAGCTGGCCGGCGAGCAATTCGTCGAAGGCGAGGCGCGACCAGAACTGTTGATCCGGCAGGATGTCCGTGAGCTCGACCGGCTGATGCACGCGATTGAGTGCTTCGGCAATCGGCGGGAAGTGGCAGCGGCGTATCACCTCCGGGCTGATCCATTCCGGCAGGGCCGGCAGCTTCAAAAGCGCCTGCGCGATCGCGCGGCGGAGCGAGCCGAGCGCGAGGCCTTCGGTCAGCGGATAGACTGGATCGATCCCGGAGAGCTTTGCGATCGCCTCTTCGTCGAGCACGCGATCGGGATGCACGATCTGCGGCATGCCGTCATACATCTGCAGCGTGCCGGAGACGTAACGCTTCGCGCCCATTGGCAGCAGCTTCTCGACATAGCCGGGCTTGGCACGGAAGAACGTCAGCACGACGTCGCCGGTGTCGTCGCTGGCATAGACGAGATAAGGCGCGCGCGCGTTGCGCGGCGGAGGCGGACGGTGGCGATCGACGGTGACCTCCAGTGTCACCATGGTTCCCTGGACGGCGTCGCGGATTTTTGGCCGCGCCCGGCGGTCGATGACCTGGCTTGGCAGATGCAGCAGCAGGTCGACCAGCCGCGGCGTCTCGCTTCGGCTGAGCAGGTATTGCAACAGCTTGTCCTGCTTCGGACCGACGCCGGACAGGCTGGTCACGGGAGCAAACAGCGGATTGAGCAGGCTGGGGCGCATTCGTGGAATCTAAGATCGTTCCTCGCCGTCATGCCCGGCTTTATGCCTGGCATCCACGTCTTTTTTTCGGAGCCCGGCTGACCATGACGCACCGGATGGGCGAACTGTGACAACAAAGGGCTGACACGGCCGGTCCGAGTGGCTATATCCACCCCGCCCGGCACGTCCGGGCTTTCTGCGTTTGACTGGATTTGAGACATGACGGGAACGACACGATCGAGCAGCGGGCTGGATGACCGCCGCAAGCGGCTTCTGTTCCGCTGCTGGCACCGCGGCACGCGCGAGATGGACCTGATCCTCGGCCGCTTTGCGGATGCCGAGATCGGCAATTTGTCCGAGCCTGAATTGATCGAGCTCGAGCGCCTGCTCGAGGTCAACGATCCCGATCTCTATGCCGCCATCACCGGCGACAAGGTGCTTCCGGCCGACGTCACCGGCGCGCTGTTTGCCCGCATCAAGGCGTATCCGATCGCGGACCGCGACGCATGAAGCAGGGTATGAAATCACCGGCCGAGCTGCTGACGCCCGGCCGCGCCTTGACGCTCGCCAATGTCGCCGAGGGCGCCGAAGGCCTCGTCGTCTCCGATCTCGCCCGGGCCATCGCGGCGCGGCCGAAGAAGCCGGCGGTCAGTCTTGCGGTGGTCTGCCGCGATGGTCCGCGGATGCAGCAGCTCGAACGCGCGCTGCAATTCTTCGCGCCCGATCTGCCGGTGTTGCTCTTCCCGGCCTGGGACTGCCAGCCCTATGACCGCGTCTCGCCGCATGGCGGCATTTTGGCGCAACGCCTGACGACGTTGGCACGGCTTGCGTCCCTGACGGGCAGCGATAAGCCGCTGATCGTGCTGACCACGGTGAATGCCGTGGTTCAGCGCGTGCCTGCGCGCGAGCTCGTCGCGGCGCAGGCGCTGTCGGTTGCCCCGGGCAACGTGGTGCCGATGGACACGATCGTCGCCTGGCTGGAGCATAACGGCTACAACCGCTCCTCGACCGTGCGCGAGCCCGGCGAATACGCGGTGCGCGGCGGCATCCTGGACTTGTTTCCGGCCGGTCTCGACCAGCCCGTTCGCTTCGACTTCTTCGGCGACAGCCTGGAATCGATCCGCTCCTTCGACGCCGAGACCCAGCGCACGCTGCTCGACATGCGTTCGCTCGACCTCGTGCCGATCTCGGAATTCCAGCTCGTCACCGACACCATCCGCCGTTTCCGCATGGGCTATGTCGCCGAGTTCGGCGCGCCCGAGCGGGACGACGCGCTTTACGAGGCCGTCAGCGAAGGGCGCCGCCATCCGGGCATGGAGCACTGGCTGCCGCTGTTCCAGGACCGGATGGACACGCTGTTCGACTATCTGCAAGGGGCAGCAGTCGCGATCGAGCCGCAGGCCGAGGACGCCGTGCGCGAGCGCTTCAAGCAGATTCTCGACTATTACGAGGCCCGGCGCGATGCGATGGAGCATCCCGGCGGCGGTGCCATCTACAAGCCGTTGCCGCCCGACAGGCTTTATTTGACCGAGGAGGAGTGGGGCAGGCGCCTCGGTGATATCCCGCTGGCGCGGTTGACGCAGTTCTCCGTGCCGGCCGATGGCACGAGTGTCATCGATGCCGGTGCGCGCAAGGGTCGTGACTTCGCGCCGGAGCGCAACGACACCACCGTCAACGTGTTCGAATCCGTCGTCGCGCATGTGATGGCCTTGCAGGCGCAGCGCAAGAAGGTCGTGATCGCGCTCTGGACCGAAGGCTCGCGCGACCGCATGACTTCGATGCTGCGCGACCACAAGCTGGCCCACACCACCAGCGTCAACAGCTGGCGGACGGTGCAGGCGACCCCGCGCAATGAGACCATGCTCGCCGTGCTCGGCCTCGAAAGCGGCTTCGAGACCGACGAGATCGCACTGATCAGCGAGCAGGACATCCTCGGCGACCGCCTGGTGCGGCCGCGCAAGGCGAGCCGCAAGCTCGACAATTTCATCTCGGAGGTGACGAGCCTCACTGCCGGCGATATCGTCGTCCACGTCGACCACGGCATCGGCCGCTTCATCGGCCTGCAGACCCTCGATGTCGCCGGCGCGCCGCATGACTGTCTCGAGCTGCATTATGCGGCCGAAACCAAGCTGTTCCTACCGGTCGAAAACATCGAGCTGCTATCCCGCTACGGCTCCGACCAGACTACGGTCGAGCTGGATCGCCTCGGCGGCTCCGGCTGGCAGACCCGAAAAGCAAAACTCAAGAACCGCATCCGCGAGATCGCGGGCGAATTGATCAAGATCGCCGCCGCGCGCCATCTGCACGAGGCGCCCAAGCTGCCGGTGCAGCCGGGCCTCTACGACGAGTTTTGTGCGCGCTTCCCCTATGACGAGACGGAGGACCAACTGGGTGCGATCGAATCCACCCTGAAGGACCTCGAGCTCGGCCGTCCGATGGACCGGTTGATCTGCGGCGACGTCGGCTTCGGCAAGACCGAGGTGGCGTTGCGCGCGGCCTTTGCCGTCGCGCTCGAAGGCAAGCAGGTCGCTGTCGTGGTGCCGACCACGCTGCTCGCGCGCCAGCACGCAAGGACCTTCACCGAGCGTTTCAAGGGCTTTCCGGTCAACGTGGCGCAGGCCTCGCGCCTGGTCGCGACCAAGGAGCTCAACCTGGTCAAGAAGGGCATCGCCGACGGTTCGGTCGACATCGTCGTCGGCACCCACGCACTGCTGGGCAAGGCGATCAAGTTCCGCGAGCTCGGCCTCGTCATCGTCGATGAGGAGCAGCATTTTGGCGTCACGCACAAGGAGCGGCTGAAGGCGTTGCGCTCCGAGGTGCATGTGCTGACGCTGTCGGCAACCCCGATCCCGCGCACGCTGCAATTGGCGCTCACCGGAGTCCGCGAACTCTCGATCATTGCCTCGCCGCCGGTCGATCGCCTCGCGGTCCGCACCTTCGTCGCCCCGCACGATCCGCTGATGATCCGCGAGGCGCTGTTGCGCGAGCGGTATCGCGGCGGCCAGGCATTCTACGTGGTGCCGCGCATCGACGACCTCGCCGAGGTCAAGGATTTCCTCGACAAGAACGTGCCGGAGATGAAGGTCGCGGTCGCGCACGGCCAGATGCCGCCCGCCGTGATCGAGGACATCATGACGGCCTTCTACGACGGCAAGTTCGACATCCTGCTGTCGACCACGATCGTAGAGTCTGGCCTCGACATCCCCAACGCCAACACCCTGATCGTGCACCGCGCCGACATGTTTGGCCTCGCCCAGCTCTACCAGCTCCGCGGCCGCGTCGGTCGCTCCAAGCTGCGCGCCTACGCGCTGTTCACGCTGCCGGCGCAGCAGAAGATCACCGCGCAGGCCGAGCGCCGGCTCACCGTGCTGCAATCGCTGGAGACGCTCGGCGCGGGCTTCCAGCTCGCCTCGCACGACCTCGACATCCGCGGCGCCGGCAATCTGCTCGGCGAAGAGCAGTCGGGTCACATCAAGGAGGTCGGCTTCGAGCTCTATCAATCGATGCTGGAGGAGGCGATCGTCAACCTCAAGGCCGGCGTCTCCGAGCCCGCCGCCGACCGCTGGTCGCCGTCGATCACGATCGGCATGCCCGTGCTCATTCCCGAGGACTATGTCGGCGACCTCTCGGTGCGGCTGTCGCTGTACCGGCGTCTCGCCGATCTCGACACCGAGGAGGAGATCGAGAATTTTGGCGCCGAGATGCGCGACCGCTTCGGCGTGCTGCCGGACGAAGTCCGCTATTTGTTCAAGGTCGCCGCGATCAAGGCATTCTGCCGCAGGGCCAATGTCGAGAAGATCGATGCTGGTCCGAAGGGCGCCGTCATCGTCTTCCGCGACAATTCCTTCGCCTATCCCGACCGCCTGGTGACCTTCATCCGCAGCCACGGCCAGGCCGCCAAGGTGCGGCCCGACATGAAGGTGGTGTTCCTGCAGGACTGGGAGACGCCGGAAGAGCGTCTCGCCGGCACCACCGAGATCATGCGGCAACTGGCGCACCTCGCCGAGAGCAAGAAGGCGGCGTGAGCTTCAGGTCTCACCACGTCATTGCGAGGAGCCCTAGCGACGAAGCAACCCAGAATCTTTCCGCGGAGACAGACTGGATTGCTTCGCTTCGCTCGCAATGACGGTGTTTGTTGCGCCAGCCCGCGAGAAAAACTACGACGCCGCCCGCGACGCGTCGGCCGACAGCCGTGCCAGCAGCGACCTTGCCGTATCCGACGGCGACAGCGAGTCCACGCTGACGACGGGATCGCTGCGCATCTCATGCTTGCCGTTCGAGGTGTGCCGCATCACCGCCGACAAACGGCGCGCAATCATGTGCGCCGTGCGGAAGTCGGTCTCCGCGAACACCACGATCACCGAGCCGTCCTTTTGCGCCACGCCAAAATCCATCTGCCGCATCAGGCGGCTGAGGATGCGCGCGGCATCTAGCTGGGCACGGGGATTATTGGGATCGAAGGCGAAGCGGGCGACGGAGAGGCCGCCGCCGCGGGCCAGCGTCTGCTCCACCGCCTTGGCGAAATCGCGGGCGAAGGCTTCCACCGTGAGCAGGCCGCTGCGCGGATCGAGCCAGCCGCCGGCGTCGATCGAGCGCAGAGTGCGGCTCAGTTGCGCTTCCATCGCATGCTGGCGGATCAGCGGCAGTGCATTGGCGGCGACTTTCACGGGCTCGCCGGAGATCAGCTCGAGATTGGGCAGATCGTAGCTCAGCGCGAGCTGGTGTGCGGTGACGACGACGGGCAGGTTGCGGAAACGGGTGTCCTCGGCGAGCACCGTCAAGAAGGCATCGGTGACGCGTGCCGTAAAGCCTTCGGCGAGCACGACGCCGTCGAGGTCGCGGGTGTTGAGATGCTTGGCGGCCGCTTCGATCGAGAGCGCGCCGATGACGCCGACGCGTTCGCCGAGCGCAACCGAGAGCGCAGGATAGGCCGCGCCGCGGCCGATCAGGAGCACGGTGGCATCGCGGGCGGGATCGGCCTCAGGCAGCGAGACCGTCGCCTCCGGCAGTCGGCGCAGCACGGTGGCATGAAGGGTGCGCACACGCAGCGCGGCGCGGAGCCGGGCGATCAGGCGGTCGGGATTGCCGCTGCGTGAGGCGAAGGGTAGGGCGTTGGGAGGCAGTGTGCCCGCGGCATCCATGGCGACGAAGGGAAGGTAGGGCGATTGGCTGGCGATCTTCTTCGCCAGCGGAGCCATGTGCGGCTCGTGTCCGGCATGCATCACCGCGAGAACGGCGGCCGGCTGCACCTGCTCGACCGCGCGCGCGGCGCTCGACCAGTCGGTGTCGACCACGGGAAAAAGCCGGGCCTCCTCCAGCGCCGCAATGAAGGGCGGCCGTTCGAGATTGGACACAAACAGGATCGGGCCCGCCTGGGACATTGCAAACTCTGATCACGCAACAGGTGCCGCGCAATCTAGTTTGGCCGCCTTAATGCGGCGTCAACGGAACGGCTGAAGCCGGGCCTAGACCGGCCCCGAGCGGTCGCGAAAGGCCTCGACCATCAGGGGGTTAAGCCCGAGCTCGCTGAGCGCCTCGCGGGCGCGGGCATTGTCCTGGGCCCGGCCCGCCAGCCGGTGGCCGGAGAGACGGTCAGGTAGCGCGGTCAGCAGGGCACCCTGGCCGAGCCGGCGGGCCCATTCCTGGAGATCGTTGGAGAGGAACCGGTAGCCGCCGACGGCCATGATGCCGGAGGGCGGCGCGGTGATGCAGATCGCGCCGCTCGGGCGGTCGAGCCGTGCGGCAAAGCCGGTGTCGACATAGTCGCGCGGCGGCTGTGCGATCAGCGTCTCGCCGACCGGCTGCGGCGGCGCGTAGGCCGCGATCGGCACCATGGCCGCGC
>NZ_PSRT01000011.1 GCF_004212635.1 Bradyrhizobium genosp. SA-3
AAAAGTAGGACTTCGAGGGTGCGCAAATGACCGCTCTGGGTCATTCGCGTCGATTTGGCCGTGTCGCCACCACGTCCGGTCTGGCCCCGGCCGCTGACGTGCCGGGCGCCATCGTGATCTTCGACTTCGGGCCAGGAGCCGACCTTGTACCTTCGCCTGAGGCGTTGTTTCAGCCACGCTGCCTTTTGTGCAGAGGCCCTGACTATCGAGATAATAAATAACACGCGCCTTCGCGGGCTCCGCTTCGGGATGCCAAGAAATGAAAACGGCAGAGGGGCCCAAGCGTTGAAGTCACCTCGCCGAGGTGGCCCGCACGTGCTCTTCAGTCTCGGCCCGATAGAGGTGCACGGCTTCATCAAGTCCCTTCAAGGCATGAAAACCGCAATCGCCGAAGCGAAAGTTTGCGCCGGCGACCAGATCACGAACGGTGTTGGACACGAGCACCTCCCCAGCGCCGGCCAAGGCGCAGATGCGAGCTGCGATGTGCACAGCTATTCCGCTAACGTCGTCCGGCTTTACCTCTATCTCCCCCGTATGCACTCCGCCTCGGACCTGGAGATCCAACGAGCGCACACGCTCGGAGATGGCGGCAGCGCACCGGATTGCGCGGGCAGGACCGTCGAAAGTTGCCAAGAACCCGTCGCCTGTTGTCCTCACTTCCCGTCCCTTGAAGCGTTCAATCTCCAGCCGTGCAATGCGGTCGTTCTGGTCGAGCAGTGCGCTCCAGCGCGTATCACCGAGTTCCGATGCGCGTTTCGTCGAGCCGACGATGTCGGTGAGCATTACCGTTGCGAGGATGCGATCCGGCTCGACGTGGGCGCGTGAGCCCGTGAGCGGCGGGGCAGGTCGCTCGAGGGGTTGCAGAACTTAAGCAAGTCGTTCGCGGGTGCAAGAGGTTCTTCGAGCGGAGCCGCTATGGAACCAGCCTCACTTACTGCTGGAGACACGTGGATCGGTCGAAAAATCGGTGCGAACGAGATAGTCGATCTCAGCCCTCGTAACCCCCATATCTCTAAGTTCTAGATCGCTTAATTCGTCCAGTGTCTCGCGCAAGCTCCGACGGATACGCCAAGCACAAAAGGCGTCAAAATATCTCGCGAGAAAGTTTGGAGGACGGCGTGTTGGCGCAGGCGCCTGCGCCGATCCCGCAGCAGTATAGGTCGTGCTCATGGCTAACTCCTAGGGCAACTACCCATGAGCGACCTTGCCAAGGCACAACGGAGCGTGCTTGACGCCACGCTTACATTATCCTCACCAGCGACTTACTTTTCTATGATCTCGAGTATCAAGCAGAGTGGAGGTGAGCGCTATCTTCGCACCGACCGGCAAGCTTCGTCACGAACCCATGTTAGTTTGGGCTAATAGGTCCGCCATCGAACAGATCTTTGTCAGATGCAGCAGTGGGCCCTGCTCGATTGCGGGCCTCGCGGCCTGTTCGCCCCTCAGGAGCAATCAACTGACGTAAGCCTGATGGCTTGCGCCGATATTCAACGAGCGGCTACACTGCTCGATGGCCTGTTCATATTGCCGGAGGTGCAGGTGCGCAACGCAGAGAATCCGGGCCGTGATGTTACCGTGCAAGGCAACGAGATTTGTTAGGTCACCGTCGAACCAATCGGACCAAATGTCACGAGCGGTTTGAAGATCGGTTAGTGATACGTTGATCCGTACTTGATCTCCGTTGCGTCTCACCGCACCCTGTACGGCCCAGCGGATGCCGAGAACCGATCCAAACTGCTTCAGATCGATCGGCCTATCCTTGTAGATCAAGGCGGTCTCGTGTCCAATAACTAACGTGGCGGGCGTTCGCGCCATGTCGATCGTCAGTTCTCTTGTGATGCTGTCGGCAAATTGGTCCTGCTCTGGATCGTTGTTGAGGTTGGCGAAGGGCAGCACCACGATGGAGAGACGAGGCTTAATTTCGGGTATGGCCTTCCGTACCCCTTGGATCTCTTGAGCTTCCCGAACTGGGTCGGTACGGAGCGTCTTCCAGGCACTCCAATAGCCGGAAAGACCGCCAGCGATTGCGCCGACGGCAGCGACCGATGCCAGCGCAGCGCCGGCAAGCTTCAGTGGGCCTTTGAGGTGACCCAGTCTGTGATGAGATCGGCGTTTGCCTGTTAGTTGTTCATAAGAAGCTGGGACTAAAACCGCTTGCTCTCCGGTCGGATGCGCAAGCTCTAGCTGTTCTGTAGAAGAGACCATCGCGATTGCAGTGCGCCGATCTGCGTCATGCAAGGCGCCTACGAAACGAAATCCCTTACGTGGAAACGTTTTGATCAAACGTTGTCGTTCGCCGGAGTCGCCGATCGCACGTCGGACAGCGTTCAGCCGAGTCGTCAGCGCCGCATCAGATACAATTCGACCATTCCAAATCGCGCTTATGACATCATCTTTGCTGACCACGCGATCCCTGGTGCGGATCAAAAATTCGAGCAGATCGAGGACCTGCGGCGAAGTATGCACGACATCAGGTCCGCGCCGCAACTCACGCAGTTCAGTATCCAATAAATAGTCCTCAAAGAAATAGCGCATGAATATTCCGTGAGCTTGTCCTCAATCTCCAAAGGCAGCGAATATAGCGCGACAATAAGCTTCAGGAAGGGAGGATGTAAATTGATATCAACTGCGCCCAGTTGCCCTGAGGAAACGTCCTGCCGTTGGACTGGTCAGCGTAGCTGCCGCGTTTACCCTGGAGCATCCGACGTAAGATCGGTCTCCTGATGTGTCCGCCTTGGGTCATTCGCGTCGATTTGGCCGCGTCGCCACCACGTCCGGTCTGGCGCCGGCTGCTGACGTGTCGGGCGCCGTCGCGAACTTCGCGTTCGGGCCAGAAGCCGACCACGTTTTAGTTAACCTATTGATGTGCCCGCACGATATGGGCACCAGGTCCGAACGCGATGCCTCGCCCTAGGACCCCGTAATAGTGCTCCGCTATTTCGCTGGCACCGAGATCTTCTACTACGTTAAACCCCACGCCGTGCAGCAAGTGGTGCAACTCGATCGGCTCGAAGAGACTGAGCCAAGGCTCACCTCGCGCGGCCGCTCTTTCTGCAGTTGCCACAATGCTGGCGCGGCGCTCAGCAGGATAATTCTCAAACGGCTCGGCATAATCGAAAACGACAGCAGCTTGTGGTAGCTCGGATATGAACTTCAAGGTGGACGAGACCGCATGCTTTGTCAGATATGGCACAACGCCCAGCCATTGAAAAAAAGCTGGCTCGTCCACCCTGAAACCGACTCTCGTCAGACCATCTGCCAGACTTTCTCGCTCAAAATCGATGGGCGCGAAGACAAGCGACGGCGGCTCGGAGAGGCCTGCGGCCTTTATCCGATCGCGTTTCCACACCTGCGTTGCAGAGTAGTCGACCTCGAAAACACGAAGGCCTAAATCAGCATAGGGATTTCGCAACGAGAATGTGTCGAGGCCAGCACCCAGTACCACGACCTGACGTACGCCACGTGCAACGCAATTTGCTATTGTGTCTTCGGAGCACCGGCTGCGTGCAGCTATGAATAGGCGCATTGGGCGCACGGAGCCATCTCTTGCGATCTCGCTCAAGGACCCCGCCGTCTCCGCGTCTAGTATTCTCAGCGCAAACTGATCCTTGAAAATTGACCCGCCTTCTAAGGTTTGGTGAATGGCGCGGTAAGCAGCCGCCCGCCGAGCGGTTTGACTCGGTTGTCCATCACGCATGCCGATTTCGCCAGTCGTTTGTTGCTGGAACGCGCCTTGTAGCATGTCGGCGGCAAAAACTCACGTTGGCTCGCCCTCCGACAGCAAACCTTGGCGAGATCGACCTCCCGATCCGCTTGATGTCGGCTCGGGTCACGAGAGACGGGTTGGAAGGCAGCCCGTCAGCTTCCCAAGCAGATATTCCAGATCGGCGCCCTAGTTCGCACGAGGGGCGGACATCGGATGCGGCAACTCGCAGGGTTGCGAGACTCCGGGGTCGTAGTCGAACCCCAACTTTCTGCAACCTACCATGTCGAAAGGTGCTAAGCTGGTGCCGCTCATGCAACCGCCCGGTCGTCTAGCGTGTCTCCGCTCTACTGCTCGGGTCGGGGAGAATGGCCGTGCAGCAAATGCACCAGCAGCGCCGCCTCGCAGCCATCCTCGTAGGGGACGTGGTTGGCTATAGCCGACTGATGGGTCAAGACGAACGCGGAACGCTTCGCCGGCTTAAGGTCATTCGGCGTGAAGTCGTTGATCCCAAAATCGCCGAGCATCAAGGCCGTGTCGTCAAGACGACTGGAGATGGCATTCTCATCGAGTACCCCAGCGCTGTGGAGGCTGTAGCCTGCGCGGTGGCTATCCAGCGAACGATGGCCGGGCGCAACTCTGAGATACCTGTGGACCGACGACTAGAGTTCCGGGTCGGTGTGCACGAGGGCGATATCGTCGTCGACGATCAAGACATCTTCGGTGACGGGGTTAACGTCGCAGCGCGGCTTGAAGTCTTAAGTTCGCCTGGGGGACTCTGTATCTCCGGTCGAGTTTACGAGGATCTGGCCGGCAGACTCGAGCTTCCGTTCGAGGACTGTGGCGAGCAGAAGCTCAAAAACATCGCGCGACCTGTTCGTATTCTTAAACTGGGTCCTGAAGCTATTGCTGGGCTCGCGACAATACCGCGCCCAGAGGACGAGCCACATCCAACGGGCTTCTTCCGATGGCTTGGAAGGGCTCCGCCAATGTGGCTGCGAATGAGATCAGCGCGGGCCGCCGTTTTGGTCGCGGCGCTTTCGATCACAGGCGTGGTCGTTTGGCAAAGTATCGGTCGACACCGCGCTCCCAGCCAAGTGAGCGCCAGCATCGCCGGCGCACCTTCAACCCAGCCCAGGGGGCCCACGCTTGCTGTTCTTCCGTTCGACAATCTATCCGGCGACCCTAATCAGGAATATTTCTCGGATGGCATCAGCGATGAACTCATCACTGTCCTGAGCCGCTTCGATCAACTGCGAGTGCTGGCTCGCAACACCACCTTCGCCTACAAGAAGAAAGCCGTGGAAATGCAAGAGCTCGGCCGGCAGCTTCAGGCCCAATATGTGATCGAGGGCAGCTTCAGGCGCGTCCCCGATCAGATCAGCGTCACTGCGCAGCTCATAGATGCGCGCTCGGGGACCCACGTTTGGGCGCAGACCTTCGAGCGGTCGACGACGTCGACAAGCCTCCTCAGCATACAAGATGATATCGCTCATCATATCGGCGCTGCAGTTGGCGACATCCGGACTGGTGCAGTCGCAAAAGCAGAGCTAGAGCGCTCGCGTGCAAAGTCGGCTACCGAGCTTTCGTCCTATGAGTGCGTTCTTCAAGGCTATCAGGCAAGTGCGGCACAGAGCGCCGCAGAGCCGATGCGACGGGCCCGCGCATGTCTGGAGGCCAGTGTAAAGCGCGACCCCAATTATGCCGAGGCGTGGGCGATCCTTACGCGCGTTCTGCAGATACAGTATAGTTGGGGTACCGGACTCGACGACAATGAGAAGAGTATCGATCTCGTTCCCCGCATCATTGAGGCGGGCAATCGCGCCGTAGAACTAGCACCCGAAAATGAAGCTGCACATTTCGCGCTCTTCAATGCCTATTTCGTAACCTGTCAGACCGGGAGAATGCGGATTGAAGCTGACCGCGTGCTGGCCATCAACCCTGATGACGCCAACGCCCTCGGCTCCATGGGCAACCTTCTGGCTTATGCCGGAGACTGGGACTATGGGCGAAAGCTTGCAGAAAAGGGCCTGGCACTTGCAGGGACGGCGGCACCATCCTGGTGGTGGTGGGTGGTCGCAAAGGACCACTATCGGAAGGGGGAGTATGCCAAGGCTCTTGAGATTTTCCAACGGTCCTACTCTGAGCAGAACTGGTTGGACCGTCTGCACCTCGTCTACACGCTCCCTCATCTCGGAAGAATTGACGAAGCCAAGGCCCAAATTCCGCCGTTGCTGAAACTCAAGCCCAACATCAGCGTGCGAGAAGCTGATCGCCTCTACGCTCTGTGGTGCTTCGATGCCGACTTCCGGGACATGATGGTAAAGGCGCTTAGGCTTGCTGGTTTGCGGGAAGAGGCTGATGAAGACGGCTCGCGACAAGGCGACCTCACGGCGATCCGGTCGCAACGCTGAATAGCTGATGGTTTCGTTCGACCAGAACGCTTCGCGCCACAGAACCTCCCCTACGCCTTCGCGCGGGCGTGCTGCCCCGGTTGCTCCAATCGAGTTTTCCGGGTCGTGCTAAAGCGCACACTTGGTGCCGGGATCAGGAGTAACACGGGGCAACGACCGCTTCGGGTCATGAGCGTCTATTCGAACCGCCGTCCGCTCGCATCCGGTCTACCCTGACAAGCCGACAAAAAAAGGCTAGGCCTGCATTTCGGTTTCGGGCCCGAAAGCGGAAGTATCCTAACCGCGCAAGTCTAGTCCTGTCTACTTCTAGAACCGGACGCACATTCCGGCTCGGGTCCGAGTCTCGAGCCTATGGGTCGGTGCTTCAGGTGAGAAGCAAGTTGGCATGCGACCGACGCTGGCGCAAATGGACGAGAATGTCATAAGCATGAATGCATGCTCATCGGCGCATGCGAAGAGCTGCAAATCGGTTAGAACCGTAGCTATGCGTCGGCGTTTTCCCGGTGCGGGCGATTGCGCACGTCGTGGCTGGACGAGCCCCTTCGCATGTCCAGCAAACGTGCTATTATCACGACAGAAGCCATTAGGTTTGCCATGACAGCTATTGCGGAATGGCTAGCATCGATAGGCTTGAGTGAGTACGCGGGGCGTTTCGCCGAGAACGCCATTGATCTTTCGGTCCTGGGCGATCTTACGGAGCAGGACCTGAAGGACCTTGGCGTCTTGCTGGGACATCGGCGCAAGATGCTGCGTGCGATTGCCGAACTTCGGGGCGATGTCCCTTCGGCAGCTCCAACAAGAAGCAAGACGGTACCGCGAGAGGGCGCCGAGCGCCGTCAGCTCACGGTGATGTTTTGCGATCTAGTGGGCTCGTCTGCACTCTCGGTCCGCCTTGATCCCGAGGACTTGCGAGCGGTAATCGGCGCCTACCACGCTTGCATCGCTGAGGTTATCACCAAATCTGAGGGGATCATCGCCCGCTATATGGGGGACGGCGTTCTTGCCTATTTCGGCTTTCCCCAGGCGCACGAGGATGATGCCGAGCAGGCGATCCGCGCCGGGTTGGCGTTGGTGGATGCCGTCGCTAACCTGAAGACAGATGTCGGCGCGGCGCTACAGGTTCGCATTGGCATCGCTACCGGAATGGTTGTGGTCGGCGACTTGATCGGCGAAGGCGCTGCCAAGGAACAGGGGGTGATTGGTGAGACGCCGAATTTGGCCGCACGCCTGCAGGCGCTCGCAATGCCGGGTACAGTCCTGATCTGTGAGAGTACGCGTCGACTCACGGAGGGACAATTCGAATACCGCAATGTCGGCCCGGCTATACTCAAAGGATGGGTAGAACCGCTACCGGCTTGGGAGGTGTTGGGAACGAGCGGGGTGGAAAGCCGTTTCGAGGCGCTGCACCAGACTCGATTGACACCCCCAATCGGGCGCGACGAGGAGATAGATCTGCTGTTACGTCGCTGGCACAACGCCACGCGTGGTGAGGGCAGCGCTGTGGTGCTCACCGGAGAGCCGGGCATCGGAAAGTCGCACATCGCACAAGCGCTCGAAGAACGACTCAAGGAAACCGAACCGCACATCACGCTGCGCCTCTTCTGCTCGGCGCACCACACTAACAGCGCGCTGTATCCGTTCATCCGCCAACTCGAACGAGCTGCGCGTTTCGAGCGAACCGACTCGCCAGATGTGAAATTCGTCAAGCTCCAGGCTTTGCTGGCGCAATCCGGTGCTGCCGCAGACCAGATAGTACCACCTTTGGCAAACCTCCTGTCGGTGCCTGCCGGTGGCCGCTACCAGCTGCCAGAGCTGAGCCCGCAGAAGCGGAAAGAGATCACACTGGCGGCGCTTCTGATGCAGCTCAATACTCTTGCGGCACGTCAGCCCGTCTTCATTGCCTTTGAGGATGCTCATTGGGCCGATCCCACGTCGCTTGAGCTGCTGACGCTTACACTGGAACGAGTACCGCAGCTTCGGGCGCTGGTGCTCATCACCGCGAGGCCGGATTTCATGCCGCCTTGGCCGGGTCATGCGCATGTGACGACGGTTTCGCTCACGCGCCTGAACCGACGCAACGGTGCAGCACTGGTCGAGCGCGTTACGGCCGGCAAGACACTCCCAAAAGAGGTCATGGACCAGATCCTCGCCCGTACCGATGGCGTACCCCTCTTCGTCGAGGAACTAACCAAGACGGTGCTCGAAACAGGCTTGTTGCACGAGCAAGACGATCATTATGTCCTCAGCCGGCCACTGCCTCCGATGGCGATTCCGACGACATTACATGCGTCTCTCATGGCAAGGCTGGATCGGTTGGCCCCGGTGAGGGAGGTGGCTCAGATTGGCGCTGTGGTTGGTCGCGAGTTCTCCTACGAACTGCTGAGCATTGTCGCTGGACTGCCCAGAGAGAGACTTGACGAGGCGCTTGGCCAGTTGGTTCGATCGGAGCTGATATTTTGCCGAGGCGAGATACCCCGGGCGGTTTACACCTTTAAACATGCACTCGTACGGGATGCTGCCTATTCGGGACTTCTGAAGAGTCGGCGCGCGGCGCTGCATGCCATGATTGCAGACGCCTTCGAGCAGCGTTTCCCGGAAATCGTGGAAGCTCAACCGGAAACAATCGCGCATCATCTAACCGAGGCGGGACTGTTCGAAAAGGCGACGGGATATTGGCTGCTGGCAGGCAGGAAAGCCGCCATGCGCTCCGCCAACCTCGAGGCCATCGCTCAACTGGAGCGGGGTATCGAGACCACTATCCACTTGGCCAATGGTGAACGAAAGGACAGGTTAGAGCTTGATTTTGCAGTCGCGCTGGGACCCTGCCTCATCGCTACCCAGGGCCCCGCTTCTAACAAAGCGGTGGCAACCTTCGCTCGCGCGCGGGAGCTGTGCGAGCGCCTCGGAGATCCCCCTGAACAATTACAAATTATGTTCTGGTTGACGACCGCGAGCGTCATTCGCGGCGAGTTGCCGGTAGCCCAGGAAACAATCGCGGCACTGCTTCATCTCACCGAGACGCGCGGCGATCGGCCAGCGCTGCTCAATGCGACCCGCGGTCAGGCCATGATTCGCCTTTTCATGGGACGTCTCACGGATGCCCGCGAGGCTATCGAGCGCGCGGTTGCGGAGTTCGAGGCAAGCTCTGAGGATGACAGATTGGCCGCCCGAGCAGCCGGTCAGGATGCCGGAGTAGCCGACCTTGCGCTGATGTCATGGGTTCTCTGGCTGCTCGGTCACTTTGATGCAGCAAGCGCACGCATGGATGCCGCCATTCAACGGGCCGACGTCATCAATCATCCTCACTCGCAAGCGTATGCCTGCTACTATGCTTCTGTTCTCCACGCTCTTCGCGGCGAAATGTCTCGCGCGCAACGCTATGCAGACCGCTGTCGCAGCTTGTCGGAGGAGCACGGATTCCGCCAATGGCACGGGCTGGCGCAGGCCGTCCGTGGCATATGCGTGACATTGCTTGACCCCTCCTCCAGCGCCGTTGAGGAGATCCGAGCTGCAATGGACGAATATCGTGGCGCGGGTTACCAACTGGGAATCACGGCGCTATATGTGCTGTTGTGTCCGGCTTTGCTGCTTGGACAGGATTACGAGGCTGCGACGGCGCTTATCGAGCGGGGCCTGACGACAACTAGTCGCAATAGCGAACGGATATTTGAGGCCGAGTTGTATCGATTGAAAGCGCGCACGCTGATGCTTCGCGGTTCAAGGAATGCCGGAATCGAGTTGCTCCAAAAGGCCTTAACGACCGCAAGTGCCCAACGGGCCAAGGCTCTTGAACTCAGAGCCGCAATGGATCTTGCCGCCCTCTGGGTGGAGGAAGGCAACCGTGAAGAAGCGGTCAAGGTCCTCGCGCCCGTCTACGACTGGTTCACCGAGGGCTTTGAGACGCAGGACCTCAAGCAAGCACGGGCTTTGCTCGATCGATTGCGATGATCCCAGGTGGAACGTCGCGATAGTTCAGATCTTCTAGCTCTCGGCGAGCGCTTTCTTCAGCTTTTGATAGTCGTCGCGAATTCGTCGCCAATCGGCATCTTGCTCGGGTCTTTCGTTGATGAACAGCGGTTCTCCGGGATGGGGTGTATCCTTGTTTTGGCGATATTGCTTGATCGCTTGCTCCGCAGACTCTCGCCCCAGCTTTCGCCCATTGTCCAGGTTGCTGTGATTCCATTTGAAGTTGATGTGCCCGGGAACGTGAATTTCGACAACCGTGCCGTTCCATACGTCGTTTGAACTGTGAACTTGCGTATCTTTGGCCTTCTTAGTCTTCGCAGCGTCATTCTTCGAAGCTTCAGCTCTTGTTGTTTTTGAATTCTGGTCTTCCGCGCCGTTGCCCTTCGATGTGTCGCATTTTCGTTTGTCGTACCGGACGTGGTATTTGAACAGCTTGACGTCATCTTCGCCAACCGAAGCTGCAAACAATTGGCAGAGATTTGCCAGCGCATCGTGAAGATTGTCTGGCTTTCGGATTTGTTTAGAATCGACAATCCGGCTAATCCATATTTCGTCGAGCTTTTGCCCTCTCACCTGGAGATCGAGCAATCCCTCGAAATTGACCGTGTCCACCAAGGCCCCTTCGCAGTAGGTCGTTCCATCGATCTCCACGGTTTCTTCGATGAAGGGAAGAGCCGAGCACGCGCATAAGGACTGTGCGGTGATAGGGCCGCCGTACCTCTTCTTTATGCTTTCGTCGGTCTTGTTCAACACCGGCATCGGACGATTTGCGAAGTACGTGAGCTCGTGATGATCCAGGTCCCACGCGTTGTGAAAGATCAGGGGTTTCTTCTCCGCGTCGTCGCGACCGGATGGGGACAGCCGGTCGAATTTGATTTTCTTCATGAACTCGCTCTCCGGGTAGTTTATTCTGGAGAGTCCGTTGAACTTGGATAGGTACATCAGGGATGTCAGATAGCGGATAAAGGGATTAGGAGCCATCACCTGGTTGAGTATCCATCGATTGAGATCTCCTTCGTCCAACCTCTTGAAGGATCTCCTTTCACCGGTCGGTAGTTGGTCCATCACAATGGATAGGGATTCCTGGACGTAATCGAACATCCTGTAGGGCTGCCATTGAAAGTCCCTATAATTCTTGGGGTCACTAACGAATTTGTTGAATGCGTCTATGTTGCTGCGCCAATCCGGGCCGAACACGGTGTTTATCGGGAAGCGCCTGTACCCTTCATCATCTCGAAATACGCCATCTCTGAAGAATTCGTATGTTTCTTCGACCTTACCTTTAGCATTGGATTTGTCTGACTGGTTGTAGACGACACCGACCCATGCACCGATGCAAGACAAAGACCATACGTCGAACTTCAGGTCGGGCTGATTGGCAAGGGCCTCCAGAACCCCGATGTGCAGCCCCGCTGCCGGCCCACCTCCACCAAGCGTAATTGCTCTACGCGGCTCTCCGTTGGTTGGCATTTGAATACTCCTTACGCATTATCGTCGACGCTCCAATCAAGTTTAAAATTCCGCAACGGTAGCAGATTAATTCCTTTTGAAACAATTGTGAAGCAGATCCTGTGAGCGGACAGGTTGTGATCGAAATCGAATATGGCAGCCGACCTGACACAGACCGATGGCTCTCTTGTTGTTGGCGAACGATACAGTTTGGAGCGAGCTAGAGAACTTCGAGACCTTTCAAGAGAAAGAACATTTACCTGCCTTTCAAAGACGCGCCGGAGTATTTCGCAAGTGCAATCCTGAGTGGCTGCCAATGAACAATAATGAGTCCGCCTTATGCCGCGCTGTCCACGCAATGTGTCCGTCAGCCTCGGGCCAGGATCGGTGTTCTAGGCCTGCGAGGGGCTAGTCCGGTGCTGGTCTGGAAGCGGACGGTGCGCAGCTGTCACCGATGGACCGCTGCGGGTCACAACCGGTAAGGCTCGGCACATGATTTCTGCTTCGCTTCCAAGACCCGACATGTCGGCTCAAGCTGGAGCGTGGCGGTCGCCGCTGCCGCGGCCGCTGTGCCGATTGGTTGTCGGCCATCGCCTACTTGCCACGCGCATTACCGCGATACATGCCGGCGCCGCGCCGCATGATCTCCGCATATGCGATTTCTTTGCAGGCGAGCCGCGCACGCGCGGACGGACTGAGAAAATAGATATATCGCATCTGGTAGCCGTCGAGGGGCACCCCACGCGCCCTTTCCTGTGTGCTATAAGCTGCCCGTTTTGATGCCTCGGGTCGGACAAATGAGGCGGCGTCGATTTCTTGGTATGCTTGGTGTCGTGGCCATGTGGCCGCTCGTCGCCCGCGCGCAGCAACGGGAGCGGATATCGACCATTGGATACTTGGGCGCAACTACGGCCTCGGCCCAGAGAAAATCTCTACCTGCTTTCTTGCAGCGACTGAGCGAGCTCGGTTGGCCCGAGGGGCGGAAGGTGGCTATCGAATATCGCTGGGCGGAGGCCAGCAACAAGCGCGCCGCCGAAATCGCGACTGAATTTGTGCGCAAGAAGGTCGATATCATTGTCACTGCGGGAGCTGGACCCGTTATAGCGGCGAAACAGGCGACCTTGGACATCCCGATCGTCTTCGCGATATCGACCGACCCAGTTGGCACCGGGCTTGTCGCCAGTCTGGCGCGACCAGGCGGAAACGTCACGGGGCTGTCGTATCAAGGGTCCGATCTAAGTGGTAAGAGACTGGAGCTAATTCGCGAGCTGGTCCCGAGTTTGCGCCGATTGGGAGTCCTCGCCAATCCCGGTAGTGCGGGAGCTGCGTTAGAGATGCGCGATGTGCAGAAGACGGCCAAGTCTGTTAATCTCGAATTTGTCACACCTGAATTCCGTCGCGTGGAGGATATCGGGACCACCTTCAAAGCACTGAAAGGCAGGGTAGACGCTGTCTATGTGTGTGCTGATCCGCTTGTAAATAACAACAGGGGTCGGATCGCCACGTTAGCGTTGGAGGCGCAGCTGCCGACTATCTATGGTGAGCGGGAGCACGTCGAAGAGGGAGGCCTGATATCTTATGGACCCAACCTCACTGACCTTTATCGCCGCGCTGCTGAGCTCGTCGACAAGGTTCTGCGTGGCAGGAAGCCGTCTGATCTTCCCGTGGAGCAGCCGACGAAATTTGATCTTGTGGTCAACCTTAAGACCGCCAAGATGCTGGGCATCGAAGTGCCGACGACGCTCGTCGCTCGCGCCGAGGAGGTGATCGAGTGAAATGCTTGCTTGTTTGTTGCAGTGCACAGTCCGGAATTTGGCCCATCGCCTCAGTTCGCTGCCCGCAGCAATTGCGTCGCTTATTTAGCGAGCCGGCACGACCGACGACTTCGCGGTCAGCAGCCCGAGCCGTTTCAGATGCTTGAATCAACACTGCCAGCCGGCGCTCGAAGCGTTTAATCGTCTAAACGGCTGCTGTATGGTCTGGCCCTCTAGGAAGCTGGTGCACTGCTTCGAACAAATGCCAAAGCAATTGCGTCAGTTTTCGTAGTTCCTTGAGATGGGCGGATTTCAGCACGCGCTTGGTGTCGCTATTGTCTCATTGGGAAAGCGAGCTGAAGCATGTTGTTCATTCCGGACAAGATCGCCGTGAGGCGTCCAGCATAACTGCAGCAGCCGATTGTCCCGCAAGGCATCCTGGACGCGGCGCAGGAGAAGGCGGCGGCGATCACCAGGGGCCGATCTCGCGCCGGATTGGATCAAGATCGTCATCGCAATCGGGTTACTTGCCTGCTCATTTGCCGCAGGTGGAGCTGATCATCGAATCTGAGAGCACGCTCTGCCCGTGCGGCTGCCGCGCGATGACGAAGATCGGCGAGGACGTCAGTAAACGCCTCGACGTGATCCCGGCGCAATGGCCCGAAGTTTCTCCTAGCCGCGCCGCCCGATCACCCGCAATTCCAGATCGGCCCGATCGGCGTCCGCGTCCAACACGGCCCGAAGCTCCCGCCGTTGTAGCGGCCGCCGCCAAAGCCGGGACTGCCGAAATAGTGCCACTCGCCATCCCAACCGTAGTACTGAGGAACCGGGTCAATATACCAGTGGCGCCGGTCGGCGCGCGAGAGCCGACGCATCGCGTCCTTCTGCTTGTAGAGCGGAATGCTGTTAGTCAGCGGCTGGCGATAGCCTGGCAGGAAGCCGTAACCTTGCCAGACCGGCTTGGGCCGCTTTTGAATTGGCGCAGCGTTCGCGACGACCGGCAGCAGCGACACGATGACAGTAGCAGTTAGACACACAAGGCGAGACATGGATCGACAATAGTCGGTCGGTTGCGCGGAGGCCATTCAAATTTGGGTGCAGAGTTCTGCGCAATTTTGCGCAGAATTTTTCTCTTAGCTGATCACGCCCTTCCTGATCAGGAAGCACCCATATCCCCTGCTGTCACCCGCCTGCACGACGCCGAAGCCCGAAGCCGCCGCGCGATAAAAATCCGGACGCGAGAGCTTGCCGGGACTGATGGCGCGGCCGACCGAGCGCTCGAACTCGGCCAGCACCGTGCGCTGCGTCCGGGCACACGGTCGGGATCGTCGACCGGCATCATCACGCACACGGATCGACGACATCGTCGAGCGGATAGAGCGTTAGGATGGCGCGGACGGTCCTCTCCATGACTCATGCCCGGCAGCTGGATCAGGCGCTCCGAGCAGAGTCGCCGCGACAATGCGGGTGGTTGGCGTCGACCACCACGAGGCAGTCGCCATGGCCCATGGGGGCGAGCAGCCAGAGCAGCTCGGGCGCTAGGATCGTATTGATCGATTTCAGCATGTGACGAACTATCCTCCCAATCGATCGCTTACGTTTGTCTCCCTAACCCTTCGCCATCATCAGACACCGCGGGCCAGAACACTCCAAACTGTCGTTCATCGGTGGCAAAAAAAGCCCGGCCTCATTTCGATGGCCGGGCCGAAGTCTGTCGTCGACAGAGGGAGAACTGCCGACGGTTATTTGCGGCAAAACGTTCACCGCAAATTCTAATTGCGAAAGGATCAATGATCGGAGAAATCTGGCGTCATTTTTTTATCAGACGATATTGATGTGCGGCTCAACACTGGCTCGCACAAACCTTGAAGTGTGTATTGTCCGTTGTCCTGAGGATCATCAAAGTCATACTGACTAATGAGCGGCGCCGAACAGGGACGATCCGCGGTTGTTAGAACGGCGTCAACGTGCCGGCCGCACAGCGCAGTAACCCAGCATTTCCTGGGCTGGGACGAAGTACGTTGTTGTTCGCATGCGAGCACTCGGAGCCCGTTCGCGCGATCCCACAGGCGGGGATTGGGGCCGTGTCGCCCTCTGCTGTACACACATCGACCGCATTGGTATCATCGTCTCACCGGTGGCAGCAAACAGCGGGCCGGTCCGATTTGCCGGGCATCCTCGTCAGCTACTTCGCAATGGTACAACGTGACGCCACGTGCGATTCAAGGCCTTTTAGCTCATCCGCATAAAATTCAAGCCGCCGATCTCTCACAGGCAGCTGAGGGATCCGCCAGCGGTCGACGTGCGTGTCGCATTCTGTTTTTGAATGGGCTTGTACACGTGAGCGCTCAAGGCACATTGCACGTCATATTTTGTGTGATGTCGTATGTGTTCGTCTTTTCCAGAAGATCACGTGGTTTCTAAGTGGCGACCATGGTCATCATTTTGGAAGCTACTTGTTGGCTATCCGAATAGCATGGCCAGCGTCGACGATCTCAAACTCGAGATGGTCATTCCGGCCAAGAGCGGACAGGATTGGTCCGAGCGCACCAGGCTACTTGCCGCGCGGATGCCCGATCTGAGCATCTTTACAATGGGGCTTGTGGAACTGCGGCTCATTCGGCTGGTCCGTCACAGTGAAATGCCGAGCGGTATTGGCCAACATGGAAAGCCACTCTCCTGTGGTCGAGAGCATTGTCTGACGATGCAGATGTTATGGAGCGCGAGCGTGCTGGCGTTCTTCGCGGACTCCCACCGACGGCGCCGAATCCGCGTTGGTGAGCAGGGGCAAGATCGGCGTGGAGGCGCCGTCCACGTCCTGGATTGCCTGGATTTCGCGCGCGGCTAATCCATTCTCCACACAGACCACTACAGTAACGAAGCTTTGGACCAGAAAGGTCGTGTTTTTGATACGCTGTGCCCACGCTCAAATGTTTGGAGCAAACACGCTGCTAACGAGCGCAAACTGCAAGTCGAATTGTGTCAGCCGGATCGCGATGGGCGCGAGCTGCTCACAGTTCTATTTTGCTTGCCTGGGATTTCGAAGGGCAGCTGATGCGCGTCGCGCTGGTCAAGCCGCGGAGGTGTCGAAGGAGGGAAGGAGGCGGTCGTTGATCGTAGGGACCGGCAACGGCCGGTCGCCTATCATTACGACTCCATCCGGGGATACAATGACGCGCGCGCAGCAAGGCTCGCCAACCGGCTGGGCCTCAGCTTCAGTCCAGCCGACATGGCCAAGCAGCAGAACAGCTATGATTGCGGCGTTTTTGTCGTGGACGGCACGCGCGCGCTGCTCAGGGGATTGGCAACAGGTAAGCCAGACCCGCTGAACCTCAAGAATCTCGGCGTCAGCCGGCCGGCACTGCAAAACCGGCTAAGGAGCTGAGGTCGGCTCGTGCCGATGGAATTGATTGGAGCGGCTCTCGCCGATGCCGGCGCCAAGCCAGTATGGCTGGTGACCGCCGGCGTGGATGTCGACGGGCGGGACGCGCAATGCGCATTTGGTGCGGCAAGAAACGCCCCGTTCTATCGCCGGGGTACGCCAACCATCAACTATCACCACCAGCTGCGTGGTCTCGATCATTCTGCACGGTTCCCTTTGATGTTCAACCTCTTCTGCTCTCCTCTTCGAGCTCATATTCGATGTTGGGGATCACCACAGAAGTTCCGATAACAACCTCCTGGCCATTCCCATTCCCAATCTCGATGACAAACCGCTTGCTTCTCGAACAAGGACGAAGCAGGGCGGCCAGCGCCGAGCCGCGATCACCTTCCAGCCGAGCGCCAAGGCTCGGGAGGGCATAGCCAAGTTGGGCTCAAGACCGACGCCTTCCGCATTGCGCCGTGGCAGCACCTAAAAGGCAATTCCTTTGCGGAGTTGGCGCAATGCGCTGCGCAAAATCGACACGTCTGATTTTCTCTCGATCATGCGGGCAGGTGAATGGTCACCGTCCGGTCAAGGAAAGCATCGACATTAAAGCGCGCGATGCGGATCGCCTCCGCACTGCAGACGCGGTTTTGATATCTGTGGAACACGACCGGCGGACCGTTCCAGCAGGAACGGCGATCGCGTCGTGAGCCTGGGACGGATGTTGTTCCAGGTTTGATGGGTCTGGTTGATATGTGAATGCAAATCAGGAAGGCAATTGGATCCGATGTGGCTATTTCCGCGAGGGCCGTCCCGAGGGGGCAAAACTCGATCTCGTGCTCCTCATGGCAAGCGAGTTTTTGTACGAGACGCTCAGATCTGTAGCCGGGATGGCACACTAAGCGGAGGCGGCAAGATCGTGGATCGCTGCGTACGATGTTTACTGGCGCAAAAATGCCGATCTGCCGGTACAATCCCGGGCAAGGGGTATGCTCGAGCCGTCGTTCGCGCTTACCTAGTCGGATAGAGGTTCAACATGAATCATGCGGCTGGGAACCGCTATGAAGTATCAAGAATGACAGATGAACAGCGCGAGTTGGCGCGGTGCAGGCAAGAAATAGTGCGTCTCAAAGAGCTGGTTGTGCAGCTTTCTGAGCTCGTCCTGCGCAATGTCGCGGAAAATGCCGAGGGCCGAAAGTCGCAATGCGGGTGACGCGCTCGGCGGTATATCGAATGATCAGTCGACAGACGAGGAACGGTAGACAAAAGCCATTGTAATCCGCAGCGCGGCGTCCCCGGGGGTAGAGGGACCGGCCCCGCCTTGTTCTCCATGGGCCGGACAGTAATCTCAGGTCGAAGCTCTTCGTGGATCAACGGGCACGAGCGACGTGTCGCACGGAAGCATGTGGGACTACAAGTTGTCGAACAGTCGCCTCATCTGCCGACCGCTCAAAGATTTGCATTAGTCAAGCCTGATAAGCTCCATTGAGTCCAAGCCGTGAGGCCTTCCTGCAGGAGCGGGCTGTGCATCGATCGGAAGTAAAGATAAAACGATCAGCTATGTATGCGATGCTCGCTTTAGGCCGATGGCGAGCTTTGATATCTCTGCCGGATCGCCAAACCCGCTGGCGCCGATCTCGCTAATCTTCTTTGCCACGATTTCGGCGATAAGGTCGTCTCGATCAACCAGGCAAAAGCGAGCGCAGGGACCTTGCATAGGCCGAGCTCAGACATTCAATCTCTTCCGGCCGCAACTTGCTGCCCTGGAGCACTCGATCAATCGGCGTTAATCACCGCCCCGGGAACACGCCAGCTTTGATGCGTCGGACCAAGATGCGTCAGAATGCGCTCGGGTTAGTCTCGCTATAGCCGCCCTTGTCGTCCCACCTATAAACGACATAGTCGAGCTGCTTGATGTCACCCTTGGCATCGTATTCCAGTTTGCCGATCACCGTGTCCCAGGAGCCCGCTTTGATCGTGTCCATCACCTTCCTCGGATCGGTGGTGCCGACTTTGGTTGCGGCTTGCGTCCAGACCTGGACAGCAGCGTAAGTATAGAGCGTGTAGCCTTCGGGGTCGATATTCCTGGACCTGAATGTATTGACGATCGCAGCCGCCGTCGGTTTTTTGCGCGGGTCGGGGCCGAAGGTGAAGAGCGTGCCTGCTCCAGCCGCGCCGGTGATGGAGGCATATTCCTTGTCAGCCAACGCGTCGCCCGACATCAGCACGGTCTTCAGGCCCTGATCGCGCATCTGGCGCAAGATAAGGCCCGCTTCCTGGTGATAGCCACCGACATAGACGAGATCGATATTGTCTCGCTTCAGGCGCGAGACGATCGCATTGAAGTCCTTGTCGCCCTTGTTATAGGACTCGTACATCTTCTCGATGATGCCGGCCTTGTTGAGGGACTTCTTCGTCTCCTCGGCAAGCCCCTTACCATAAGTGGTCTTGTCATTCAGAATGGCGATGTTCTTGCCGTTGAAGTGCTTCTTAATGTACTGGGAGGCAACCTGGCCCTGCTGGTCGTCGCGGCCGCAGACGCGCGCCACGTTCCATAGCTTGCGCTCGGTGAATAGCGGGTTGGTCGAAGCCGGCGTGATCTGCAGCACGCCGCCATCCGCATAGGCTTCCGAGGCAGGGATCGATGACGAAGAACAAAAGTGACCGGCAACGAATGGGATCTTGGCGGCGGCGACCTTCTCCGCTACCGATCGCGCCTGCTTGGGATCGCAGCCATCATCCTCGACGTCGAGGGCGATCTTCTTGCCGAGTACGCCGCCGGAAGCGTTGATCTGCTCCACCGCCATCTCTGCGCCGTTCTTCATTTGCCGCCCGAAGGCGGACTCGCTCCCGGTTATCGGTCCAGCGACGGCGATGGTGATGTCCTCCGCCAATGCCGCGCTGGACAGCACAATCGCTGCTCCAAGTGCAAAGCCGATCAGCTTGAGCGATTTCATGGCGTGGTCCTCACAGGGTAAACGCAGCGGCGAGTAAGATCGAGCAGAGCAAAGCGCCCGGCGGCGGTCAGTGCCAGGAGCAGCCGGAGATAAAGTCATGGTCGCACATCAAACCCCTTCGATTGCACTGCCATGAGGGAGCGGGAGCCCACCTCGACATGGTGAGAAAACGGACCGCCTCGCCGAAACATACAACTGTTCGGGGCACTATCGGCCGGCAGCTCATCCCTCGAGAATAATACATGCACATTTGCCGATGTCGTTCCAGCAGGACGACGAGCGGGGGCGCATGCGCAAAGAAAGACCGTATGAACAAGCAATGTTAACGTAGGACGCGTTCGTCCCGTCTCAGCTTCGTAGCGCATTGCTAATCGCATACCGGCCCGCCAGTCAACGCATAGGGTTAGATGGACACTAGCCGAATCCCGCGTCTATGAAAGAGCGAGGTCAGTCCGTAACGTACACAGCTCGCAGCTTCTGAAACCCGCCGGCTGGCCGAGAACGACCTCAAGCCGTGGCGCAGGGGCATGTGGTACATTCCCCATGTCGACGGCGAATACGTTGTCCGTATGCAAACGGCAAGCCGAGGTCGTCAGTTGGCGCCGCTCAATGGCAAAGCGCAGATCACATCTTCGCCCACGATCTTCACTTTGAGGTCACGGTCCAGTCGTTGAAATTGAAGTTCATTCCCCCTGGGGACGAGGTGATCTCGACGCCGTATTGGACGCTACCGACGTTTATGTCGCCGAAGTAGCCCTTTGACTTGATCCACTGCAGGATACTCTTGATGTCCACTGTCCCGCTGTTCGTCTTCGAAGTGCGCAGGAGTGAGATGACCTTGTGACCATTAAAGCCTTCAAACACGTTCCAAGTCGCCCCGCCCACGTCGACGTTGGTGTAGACCGGGATCGCCGCCCCGGAAGGATCCTGCCGATAATGATAAGAAATTGGTTTGACGTTGCCGCTGCCGTCCGGATTTCCGGTGTAATTGGTCCAGAGCATTATCTCATGCTGGTTTGTGCTGTCCCAGATATCGTAGGCGACGTCCCAGGCGCCGCTAGTGGGAACACCCTGATTGAAGCTCGATTGCAGAGTGTTGATTGAACTCAGCGGTTTTCCGATATTGAAGGCCTCATGCGGATAGCTCTTGATGCCAGCAGTATTGGGCTGGTTCGACCACACGCCCCACTGGTTGACTGCATGCACCGAAATCGTTTGAGGCCCAGCGCCCGCACCCCATACGTCGTTGTTCCAAGAGTAGCCATCGCGTGAGAAGGTCCCGTATGGTTCACTCGAACGCCAAATCGGAGCCTTTGCCGATGCAGGCGCAGCAGACGCTGGCCTGGCTTCACTCATAGCCTGCCTAAATAGATTATGGTCCTCCTGTGTGCGGACGTACCCCGTTGGGGACCCTGGCGAGCCGGCACCGTTTATCCGATTGGAATCCATAATGCTCTCCTTGCTCTTATTCGAACAAAGTCTCTTGCCGATCCGTCGATCGGGTATCCCACGTTCGTCACCAGTCCAGTCATAGGCGGCATCGGCATCTAGAGACCAGGTTCGAATGCTAGGAAGGTTGGCTTTCGAGAAGCTGACGAGTGCCTATCTACGGTGATTATGATTCTTTGAAAGTGCTGGGGTAAGCGCGGCCCAAGCGCGAAGTAAGCAACACGTGCGGGGTTCGGGCACGATCGCGCCGGATAGGTCACTGTCTTCCAATTGACGTTCCCGTCTTGCTGCCCTGGTGGTTGAAAGGCGCATGTCTGTCCCTGTACCGCCCTGCCGGGCGGACGCCGCTTGCCCCTTTCAGCGACGGCGGCGTGGAAGGTTCGTGAGTTGAGCCGCGAGCCGTTGCGCTGAAATGCAAGTGGATCGGGCTCGACACGACAATGATCAAGGCAGGGGCGTAGAGACTTTATGAGAGCGCTCGCTATGTTTGCGACGGGAAGGGATCCTCCACGGATATGCAGTGGTGTTTTTGAGAAGCGGCTGACCGCAAACGTCTCTCTCTCTCTTGTCCTTTAACCAAGGCTGGCAGGCCGCCAGGTCCTCTAGCGGCAGACCGCATCACAGGTCCTGCAATCCGTTGCTGCGGGGCGTGCGGAATTGCTCGTGGATGAACCACTTCATGGAAAGCCCGGCTGTGCTGCACATCCGAGCAGGAGGCGGCCGGCGCTCTGGAGCGTTCCCTCGTTTAAAGCTGCGTGCTGGGCAACCACGAAGCTATCGCACATGGCGCGTGCCAGATTGCTGGTGGTATAGAGAGACCCAGTTCCAGCGAGACCGCTTGCAATCTTGCAGACCTCAGCGCTCTGCCGCGCGGCGTTCGTCGCGGCCAGCCGCATCAGCGTCGCCGTGCTCGGGTTTACCGCACCCTCGAGCGCTTCCTTCCACAGCTCCTCGGTGGCCTCATAGAAGAAGGAACGGGCGGAACGCAGCATGGCTTCGGCTCTGGCCATCTCCAGCTGGATATAGGCGCGCTCTGCCATCACGGGCGCTCCAGTGATCGAGGCGCGGCTTCCGGCCATGGCGATCACCTCGTCTAGCGCGGAGCGCGCAATACCGATGCCGACAATCGCATGCGCCTGCGCAGCGAAAGCCACGGACGGATAACGATAGACCGCCCCGTCGAGTGTCGGCGGACCGCCGCGGATCAAGGTCCATTCCTCCGGCACAATGACATCGTTGACAACGACCTCGTGGCTGCCGGTGCCTTGCAGGCCGATGACGTCCCAATTGGGGCGGATTGTCACCTTCTCGGCCGGCATCACGGCTACACGCGCAAGGCCACCGGTCGGATCGTCTTCCACCGTGATGCCGACGCCTATCAGATCCGCGCCCGGTGAGCCGCTGGCGAATGGCCACACGCCGTTCACGACAAATCCGTCGGTGCTTCGCCTGGCGGGCTGGAGCGGGAACAGCGCGCCTGCCAACACCACGTCAGGTCCGTTCGCGTATACCTTGCGAAGCGTGTCGTCCGGAAGAGCCGCGAGGTAGCGAGCCCCATCGCCGAAGCTGGCGACCCAACCGGCGGAGCCGTCGGCTTCGGAAATGCGCTCGATCAGGCGACAAAAATCGGCCGGCGTTCGCTCCTCGCCGCCGAATCGCTTGGCGGCCATAGCCCGATAGACGCCAACGCGCTTGAAGCCCTCGATGATCTCGTCTGGAATCTTCTGCGCGCGGGTGAACTCGTCTCGACGCGCGCGGATATCGACCAGTAGCGGCGACAGATTATCCCAGGTCGCAGCCGTAGCGTCGGTTTCTGGAGTGATCTTCTCTGGTGGAGCGTTCATAAACTGTCCTCGGTGTCTTGAGCCGATCGACGCCGCGCGTCATTGATATGGATGGCGCTGGCTTGGCGAAGCCGGCCGGATTGATACCCAACCGGTAGGGATCATCGAAACTGTCGTAGTTGATATCGACTGTGATGAGATTGCAGGCGGTTGCCACTCCAACCGCATCCCGAACGTATTGGCTCAAAGAAAAGGTCTTGAGGGCCGGGAAGGCTGACCGAGATATGGCTGTCGATGCTGTCATTGAGGCTGAACCGGCAAAGCAGCCGATATGCGGCGGCGAGATCGATCCGCCTCGGCTGCACTATGTCTCCGACGGTTGACGGCCGCGCATGTCTTGTCATGTCTTCTCCAACGGACGATTTGTCACACTTGGGACCAGGCCGGCTCGAACCACGTTGTGAGTTCCTGACTTGGCGACCGCGAGGTCGCCCAAGCCTGCGGCTCTTTTCCATCTCCCCAGCAATCGACGTGCCATCAAACATGGTCTGCCGGCCTTGTCTGAATCGAGCGAGATCACGTAGCCCGTGCTGCGCCAACAGGATTGCTCGAGCCTCCCGTGTCTGGTTCCAGGCACAAGACGTCATCAACCGGACGCGGCGGGAGGAAAACGACTGAAGTGGACCTCGACCGCGGACCAGTCGGGCTCGGCTTGCCTACTGGAGTGTCAGGCCCGCTCCGATCTCCTGACATTACCAACAGCGCAAGCGACTGTGGGTGAGCTGTTGGTTAGAAGCGGACGTCAGACGGCAGGTGTTCAACAAACGCGACGGCCGCTTCAGGCGCTGCCATTGCAAAATCAATTCACTGTCCTAGGTGCTGCAAGAGTGCCCCCGCTCATGCAAGCGAAAGACAAAAAGCTTCCAGCAGGCCTTGAGATTTTTGGCCGTATCGCAATGCTGGTGCGGCTGCCGTGACGTGCGGCAAGACGGCCGGTGGTTCTGCGCGCCGAAGCTGGAAATCTTCTCACGCTCGCTCCGGTACGTACCGTACGCTTATGATACGATCAGATCACTCTCGCTGAGAGAGTGTGCATTTGTCCGGTCAGTACGAAGGTTGCGCGCGCATGCCGAAGCGCAATCTGCCAAATAACCATGCGGGGGGTTATCGTCCGCACCGCAACGATTCCTTCTTTCGGTCGGCCTTCGGAAAGGCCCTTAGGTGCAAAGAATTGGGGGCGCAGGTGCTCCGCGTGGCGCCGGCATCAAGGTGTGCGGCGGCGGCATCACCGGCATGGGCGAGCGTGTTGAGGACGGCCTCGATATGCTGGTTCTGCCCGACTATCCTATGGAATGACATCAAGCACGTGCCGCTTGGTAGCGTTAAGAGATGCGAGTGTGTTTAGTCGCGACATGCACCCCAGCAGTGTTCGCCGGACGGATGGCTCCGGGGGCGCTCGACGCGCGTTCGACCTTCCTGCAAATGCGTCGCGCGCCGGTGATACGAGCAAGTTTGTGCGACGCGGTCGCGCGCTGTCGCGGGGGCGGGATAGTTGATCAACGGACACGCTGTGACCTGCCAAAATCGAAACCGAAGCGCGGTCACCTACGTAATCGAAGCACTCCGGTTGCCAATCATGGTGGCGATTAATGGGCGCGCGACTGGCTGCAGTTATGCGTCCTTCGGGGAGAGAAAACGTGCAGGCCGCGCATCGTGCTGGTTGATGGGAGACAGTTGCGTCCGACCGGCTTGAAAGAGTGCACGGCGGACCCTTCATCTTCTTTTGTAGCCATCACAGTCGTTTCACGATTGATGGCATTAGCGGATTGAGCAATGTACCCAACCCATATAGGCAAGCTTGACAGCTATGCCGCGGCCCTGGAAGCCTTGAGAGGAGACGATCGACTGCGCGGCTTAAAGCCGCGCGCAGGGACTGATTTTGCTTCGAACGATTATCTGGCCCTGGCGAGCGCGCCGCGCATGAAAAAGGCTCTGTTCACCGCGCTTGAGGCCGGCACGCCGATCGGAGCTGGTGGGTCACGGCTGCTGCGCGGCAATTGCGAGGAGCACGAAGCTCTCGAAGCCGAGGCGGCGCAGTTCTTCCGATCGGAGGCAGCGCTGTTCTTTGGCGGCGGTTATATCGCAAACTTCGCTGTTCTGACAACGCTGCCGGAGCGGGGCGATCTGCTCGTTCTCGATTCGCTCGTGCACGCCAGCATTCATGAAGCCGCGCGAGCGGGCCGAGCCGAGTTTCGGATAAGCGCCCATAATGATCTACAGTCGGTTGAAGATACGATTGGCGACTGGCGCGCCAAGGGCGGAATGGGGCGCATCTGGATCGTGGTGGAGAGCCTCTACAGTATGGACGGTGACTTCGCGCCGCTTGAAGATCTGGTCGCAATCGCCGAGCGCTACGAGGCGTTCCTGGTCGTGGACGAGGCTCATGCCACAGGCGTTTACGGCGAGCAGGGACGGGGGCTCACCGCTTCCTATGAGGGGCGCGAAGATCTGGTGGTAGTCCACACCTGCGGGAAGGCGCTGGGCGCGGCGGGCGCGCTTGTCACTGCTTCCGGCGTATTGTGCGACTTCATGGTCAATCGATGCCGTCCATTCATTTTCGCCACCGCGCCATCACCCCTTATGGCTGTCGCGGTGCGAGAAGCACTCTTGATCCTGCAGGAGGAGCCTGAGCGGCAGCAACGCCTGATCGATCTGATCGACTTTACACATCGTCAGCTCGTTGTGTGCGGGCGCCGAGCCGTTCGAACTCCCAGATCATTCCTTACGTCGTGGGCGACAACGCCCGCGCGATGCGGCTCGCCTCTGCACTACAGGCGCGCGGCTTTGATATCCGCGGGATACGGCCGCCAACAGTGCCTGTGGGAACGGCAAGGTTGCGGATCTCGCTGACGCTTAACGTCGGGCAACTTGATGTATCCGATATGATCGATGCGTTGGTCGAAGAGACTTGGGGCGACGTGCGATGAGGACGCGGGCCGCGATCATGAGGCTGATGTTCGCATCGGCAAAGCGATCTTCAAATGTGCGCGCCGGCGCGTAAAAGATGCCCCTTTTCGATGCGCACTTCGGAAATCCCAATGACAAGGCCCGCCTGCGCAGAGCCAGGAACGCTCTTTGGGTGGCACGTCAAGGCGTTCGTCGATAGTTGACCGGCAGGCTTGACGAACTCCGGCGAGGGCACAAAAGATTGTTCTCCGCTCGAACCGGTGGTCGCAATTGTCGTACGCGCAACCCAGGATACAGGCCCAAGACAGATGCAACGAGGCTGCTTCTCCGACACTGGCGGTCTCCCAAATGGCTGATGCCGGAGAGACCGTCCGATGCCGACGCGAGTAGCATTTTTCTTTACATCCGCCGGCTGGGCAGTCGTGGTGGTCGTAATCCTGCTCTATGTGATCTTCGGCCCTGACTGAGCCTGGTGATCATAAGCAGGACCATAGGTGGCTTGACGGATCGCGGGTGAGAGGGTGCCGGAATTGTCGCGTGTTCCGTACGCCGAGAGCTCAGACCCAGCATGCCTCGCACCGCGATCTGCCGTTTGAACCACCTCTGTTGGCCTGGCGCATCAAGGTGGAGGCATGAATGCTGGCGGCCGCGGTATGAGTGTTTCTTGGTGCTGGCCGCGCGTTGCCAACATGAGTAGGTAGAATAGGAGGAGAATTAAGAGGCCGCGCATACTAAAGGTTTTCCCGAAGCTATGACAATTGTGGAGCGGATTGTATTCGGTGCATTTGATGCAGCCGATGGACGAGCGAATTGCGCGGAACTCGACCGAAGCTCTGTATCAGTCGGCAAACGACTAGCCGGCCGCGCGAAGGTGCCAGCGTCAGCTCAGCAAATCGACCCTGCCGGTGTCGAGCCGATACAAGCCCCCGACGACCTTCAGTCTGTTCTGCTCAACTGCCGCGTTCAGAATCGGCCCCGTCGATTTGAGTTTGTTGACATTATCGATTACATTTTGTCGGGTTGCTTCGGCGAACGTGTCACCGGTTTGCTGGCGAGATGCTTTTACCGCAGGCGCAAGCGCAGCGACGAGGGATGAAATGTGCCCCGGCGGCGGCTTATCGTCGTGGAGCGACTTGATCGTGGCGTCTATCGCACCGCAATGATCGTGGCCAAGTACCAGGATGAGCGGCGTGTTCAGCACGGCGACCGCATATTCCATACTAGCGAGCGTGTCATCGTTGGCGAAGTTGCCGGCGAGGCGGCAGACAAACAGATCACCAAGTCCGCTGCCGAAGACAAGTTCAGGCGCCACGCGAGAATCGGCGCAGCTCAGAACCGCCGCATATGGATTTTGCCCATCAACCAAAACCGGGCGCTCGCGCTTGAAATCGTCGCCTCGTGACGCACCCTGGACATAGCGTTCGTTCCCTTCCATCAGCCGCTTCAGGGCAGCATCCGGCGAGAGCAAGTTATCCGGCTTGGGCGACGCTTTTGCTTGCTTCGCATCGACAATGTTGTTGCCAAGCCGCAGGCAAACCGTCGAGACAGCGAAAAGCAACAGCGAGCGGCGCGAAGGCGCGATCTTGGTCAGATAGGACATATTCGGAGAACGGCCTGCATGCATGCGTGTCACCTCATCGCGCGGCTTTACGCCACCCGGTGGCTTCGGCTTCCGCTTCGCTGCAGAGCCAGCGTTCACCGGGCTTCTTCGTCATGTCGATCTGTCCGTAACTGAGTTGCCCGGGCAGGTGATAAATGCGCTCGCCGTTGAGGTCCACGGTGCCTTTTATCAGACACTCGGGCGAGGGCGGGTCCGATAGCAGAGCGGATCCGAGCAGGAGTTCCTGAGCGTCGATCGGAACCGAGCTCGCGCCGACGATGATCGTCCTCTTGTTGCGGCGACGCCAGTCCCAAGGCGCGATGAACGCCCCCGACCACAGCCCCGCATAGCCTGTGCTCGCCACCAACTCATAGATAGCGTAGGAATGGTCAGATGGACCCGACGACAGTGCCCAGCCCGAGCGTACCATCCAGGCGTTCACATCCTCGCCTTCGATGAAGCAACTGCCGAGTGACCTCCTGTACTCATCAACTCCTGTGGTATGACAATCCCACGTTCGTCCGTTCGAATGCTTGATAAGCTCGTCGCGAGCGGCTACGCCGCAAGCCCATTTGCGGCCGTGGGCGTCGAGGCAAATCTGATCAGTCTCAGGAGCTTCGATGCCTGAGAGCCGAATCTTGGTTTGCTCGATCTCGATCGTATTGCCGTCGACGATGCGCGGAGCACCGCTGAGTGTCGCCGCGCAGACCGGAGATGTGATGAGAGCGAGCAATGCGACCATCATTACGCGGTGTTTCATCCCGACAATAACCTTTAGCTCTTGATCTATGTTCACGCACGATCCGGTGCCGCCACATTCGACTGCTGGACGCATCATGTCCGTTATTGGGCCCGCATCGTTTGACGTGTGCTTTATGAAAGCTTGGTCGTGATTTCGAACCTACGACCTGACGCTGCGTGAGGTTCAAGCGATTTCTTCCGGTGTGCGTGTCGCGGTATCCGTCGAGCCTCGCCCGTCTCTCTGGAACGCTGTTTCTCCCGCGCTTGAACAAAAAGGCGCCTGTGAATTTTGGCAGTCGAGTGGAAGTCAGGCGTGGGGAGCAACCTTGCTATACTTCGTGCCAACCTCCATCGGCAGACAGAAGGCTGCCGACGGTTTCGACGAGGAGGATGACATTTCGCCGTAAATTCTTGTCACGAAAAGACCGATGTTCGAAAGAAATCTGGTCTCGCTTCCTCTGAGATTTGGACAAAGTCGCCACGGAGTTCAGCTCAACGCTCGCTGCGTAACTGAATGGGTATCGTTTGCGCAGACCGCGCAAAACCCGGAGCCCTCTTTCGTAGAGCCAGCCGGGATGGTCGTTGATGCCAATCGCATTGTGGCTTTTCGCAGCTCCGCGCTGCACCATAATCGTTCGTGGTGCAGCCGCCCCGTTCGTAACAAGGACCGGATTGTTCATAACCCAGGCGGCGCGACGGGCGGCCGCTCTTTCGTAGTACGCCTCCCCGCGGTCACAAGTGGAGGTTTACCCGCCAAGCCCGGCATGAGGGCGTGCGTTTGCGCCAGGGAATTTGAAAGGGCAACCATGTCGAGCCGTGGCTTTGTCGTATACGCACCGGGCAAGCGGTAAGTCGTCCGTCTGGTCGGGCGATCGCGAGTGGCCATCGTGATGCCATTCAGTGCGAGGCATCAATCCACAACATGCGTTGGCCCATCACCGCACTCGGGCAGGTAGCTCTGGTGCGGTTTGGCCGACTCAAGCTACGCATCATTCTCAACCACCTCACTGCACAATGGGAATGAAATGGTTGCAGCCACCCGTGAATTGCCGGTCTCTTCTTACGCACTTGAAGTGGATGGCCGGCTCAGAGCCGAATTCGCAACCAGAGACGGCGCTAGGGCAGGTGGAGCAGAACTAAAGAAGCGTTTTCCGATGCTTCAAATCCGGATCTATGACGCGCAGACGAATGCGCGCGAGGAAATCTAGCGCTGACCCAAGTTCGCTCCTCGATGCCTCGCGCACGGCTCCTGGGCTCCTCGCCGGGGGCGCTCGGAAAAGGGCCGGCGCTCAGGGGGTATGCCGGCGTCGCTAACACGGCCCCGTTGCCGTCTTCATCGGTGTCGTCGCAGCATTCGATCCCGCGTGCCGCCTCGGCGTCGGCATGTTCACGCTCTTGCGGGTGCCAGTCAGTCGCGCGATGCGCGGCGCGCACGCCGGATCGGGCTTGGGCCCGAGACCCGGTCCCGTGAAGAATGGCATGGAGAGCTGGGTTCCCTCGCAGATTGGTGTCCTCTCACTGCGTGGGGTGCGCCGGAGTCAAACCAGTTCTCGCAAGCTGGCACGCGCCGCTGAGCTCGAGAGAGTCGAGCCAAATCGTGCTGCCCGACTTTTCCGATGACGGGCTGAAGGCTGCGGGAAAGGCTCGCGACTGTTGCGAAGGCGTAAACACCGCGACTTTAGAGCTGATATGTCTTGCAGTTGCTCTGAGGCGTTCGGCGCTAAAGGAGCTGCGGCGCGATCTTGCCCTGTGCGACCATTTACCGAGACGTTTCCCGCCCCTTTAACTCTCCCCGTTCCTTTGGCTCCATGCGAGTGAACCAGGAGCCAGGAGGATAGGCCGCGATACGCTCGGCAAAAGGGGATTGCGGCTCCCAATCTTGTCCTTCGCTCTTCTCGAAAGTGATGATGCCGTTGTGGGTAAAAAAACGGGGCCCTAGGATATCACAGTTTACCACAAGCAGAACGCGCCACAGATCACCTTTCTCGGTCGGCTTGTCAATCTGCTTCGGCAAGTAGTCCACTCCAACAGGTTCAACGATAGTGCAGCGGCCCTGCCGCAGAAGATTGCCGAGCTGGCCTTGCTTGGTCGTCACAAAGTTGAAGTTGGCCGGGTCATGCAGAAAGCGAAGATTTGCGTCCCTTTCGCCAGCCTCGACTTCACGGGCGATCAACGAGAGCGCCAGGGCGCGCCAGCCCAATTCCATCGGCTTTGCATAGGTCGACGCAAGTTCAATCGTCCCGTCGAGCGCGATCTTCCAAGCGATAACGTACTGTTCGTCTGATTTATTGTCCCGGTGCCTGGTCCACGAAACGAAAACATATTCATTTTGGTCAGCTCCTTCAGCGACGCCCCACATTCGAGGGACGAAGTGTGCCACCTTCGAGACGTTGGAGAGAATTTGTTCTATTGTCTCACCGTCTTGCGCTCGCCACGTTGACTTGACTCTTTCGACAGGCGCGCTGTCGTTGGCGCGAACAATGTTGCTCGTCGCAGCCAGCCCGGCCAGGCAGATCAGGAATCGACCGAGACAAAACCATAGCGCGCGTCTTCCAGACATTTTCTTCATAACCGTCGGCCTATTCATCCACACGTCGTTCCAAAGCGGGTAACCTTCAACCTGTTATGCGCGAGCGCAAGAAGTTAGCGGCGACGCAACGGGGCGACCGCCGGTCCCGCGCGAGCATGCGCTCCCCTCTATGTCGCGCGCCGCTAACTTCAGTTGCCAGCGACAGCCTCAATTTGCTGTGCTGGACATGCCCAGCAGGAGGAGACTGGGCATGCCGAGGACTTGCATTCTTCGTGCCACGTAATAGACGGCAATTCGCACCGGTTTTGTGTCCTCTTTGTCGACTTTCCGACTTGCGCACGTTTCGATGGTTCCATTCAGCCTATCCATCGCGGCTTATGCATCCTCGCACGCAGCGGGTATTCGACGGCGCAGCGGAACGCCTCGGTGCCAAGTTCCTGATGAGAATTGGGAGCACGTGTGCCGCCATTGAACCGTTTGGTTCGGTATCGTTGCCGGAATGTGGGCTTTCGATCTCTGCCATGCCTTTGGGCACTTGCGGCCAAGGGGCCATGGCGCGTTTGGCGCCTCCTTTCGGCTCCGGAATTCGAGAGCAGCCTCAGCCAACTGCGCTTTGCACTCGATGGCTAACGACGCGAAGCCGATCTCCACCGCCGAGCATTTGGAGTCGGGCTGGCACCGCAAATCAACGTGCTCGCGGGGTATGTTGCTGGCTTCGCCAGGTGTCTTGGGCCTACTCAACCCGGATCCTGTTGGTCGAGAAGGCGGCTGGATGGCGGACGTGCTCGAAGAACCGCTGGGAAGCCGGGGCTTGCATCAAATGCGTTCTGCTCGAGGCCGCAGTCCCGACCGCGCAAGCCGCATTTGTCCCTTCCACCTATCTGGCGTGCGGGCCGCGGGCAGCTCCGATGGTCATTCCGATATCGCTGATTGGAGAGCGCTTCTACATCGTCTCAACGATAGAGATGCACGGCCATTCGCGTAGCAGATGTCGCAGCATTTAGCTTGAGACAAATCTGAGAGGTTGACGGAAGAGTTCTCTTGCCGATAATCCAAGTCGTCGAGGTTCTCCGGTTTCCATTTGATCCGGAGCTAAGAGGGAAGCCGGTGAACATGCCGGCGCTGCCCCCGCAACTGTGAGCGGCGAGCCGCTGTCCAACGATGTCACTGAAGCCTGCGCGGCTTCGGGAAGGCCGGACAGCAGCGATGACCCGCGAGCCAGGAGACCTGCCCCGACAATATATTCGTCCACGGGCGGGGTGTCCCGGTGGTGCGCCAAGCAGCCGTCGCACTGCGCGACTTCCCCTGCCTGCGTCCGCCATGGCCTTTGCCCCCAACATGGGTTAACGCTATGTCTCTTCTCTCTCTTCCGGTTGCCACGCTCGGAACGCCACGCATCGGTCCCAGGCGCGAGCTCAAACTCGCTCTAGAAAGCTACTGGGCCGGAAAAAGCAGCGAACAGCAGTTGCTCGAGGACGCAGCTGGCCTGCGTGCCGCGAACTGGGCTCGTCAGAAATCTATCGGCGTCACGGTCATTCCATCGAACGATTTCTCGCTGTATGACCAGGTGCTCGACACAAGTGTCATGGTTGGCGCCATCCCGGAGATCTACGCCTCGAAAACCGAATCCGTTTCGCTCAAGACGTACTTCGCCATGGCCCGCGGTTCACAATGCGACGACCAGGGTGCGAGTTGCGGTCACGGACCGCGCGGATTTGGCGCACCCGCGCAGGAGATGACCAAGTGGTTCGATACCAACTACCACTACATGGTCCCCGAGTTTCACAGGGGACAGACTTTCAGATTGCGCTCTCGAAAGCCGATCGAGGAGTATGAGGAAGCCAAGGCCCTTGGCTTCCAGACCCGCCCTGTCCTGATCGGGCCGGTTACATTCTTGAAGCTCGGCAAGAGTGCCGATCCTGCGTTCCTGCCACTCTCACTACTGGATGATCTGATACCGGCCTATATCGAGGTTCTGCAGGAATTGGCCAAACGCGGGGCAAATTGGGTTCAGTTCGACGAGCCCTGCCTGGTTCTTGATCTGGATGAGGGGTCGCGAAAATCTTTGCTACATGCCTATGACCGGCTCGCCAAGGAGGGCCCGGCCATCAAGATCATGGTTGCCAGCTATTTCGGCGACCTCGGCGACAATCTAGACACCGCCTTGAGGCTGCCAATTGCCGGATTGCACCTCGATCTGGTTCGAGCGCCACAGTTATTGGATCAGATCATTGCCGGCGGGCGAAGTGATCTCGTCATGTCGCTCGGTGTCGTCGACGGCCGGAATGTATGGCGGTCGAATTTGTCGTCGCTCCGCCAGCGGCTAGAACCCGCGATTGCGAAGCTCGGCAAGGATCGTGTACAGATCGCCCCATCCTGCTCGCTGCTTCATGTGCCGGTCGATGTTGAACTCGAGACCGGTCTCGCTTCCGACGTCAAGAGCTGGCTTGCTTTCTCGGTTCAGAAGATGCGCGAGCTTGCGATCCTGGCGCGTGCACTCGCGGGCGACCAAAATGTTGCGCCAGCCTTTGCCGAGTCGGAACGTGCCGCGACCGTCCGCCGGACTTCGCCGAAGATCCGTGATGCCAATGTCGCTGTCCGGATGAGAGCTCTCGACCAGACCATGCGCCGGCGCGCCAGCACATTTGCCCGTCGTGCCGAGATCCAAAGCAATCGCTTCGGACTACCGGCTTTTCCGACCACGACGATCGGATCGTTTCCTCAGACCACAGAGGTCCGTAATGCCCGTGCGGCGCATGCGCGAGGCGCGATGAGCGACGAGCAATACGACAGGTTCCTCAAGGAGGAGACTGCGCGCGCCGTACGTTGGCAGGAGGACATCGGTCTGGACGTCCTCGTGCACGGTGAATTTGAGCGCAATGACATGGTGCAGTACTTCGGCGAGCAACTCGCCGGCTTCGCATTTACCAGGAATGGATGGGTGCAATCCTACGGCTCGCGCTGCGTCAGGCCACCGATCCTGTTTGGCGATGTCTTGCGGCCGAAGCCGATCACCGTGGACTGGTGGCGCTACGCGCAATCACTAACCAGGAAGCCGATGAAGGCGATGTTGACCGGACCGGTGACGATCTTGAACTGGTCGTTTGTTCGCGATGATATTCCCAGAAGCGAGGTCTGCCGCCAGATTGCGCTCGCGATCCGAGACGAAGTCCGCGATCTCGAGAATGCTGGTGCGACCATGATCCAGATCGACGAAGCTGCACTCCGCGAAGGATTGCCGTTGCGTCGATCGGAGTGGACGGCTTATCTCGACTGGGCCGTGGATTGCTTCCGCATCTGTTCATCGGGCGTCGCCGATCAAACGCAAATTCATACGCATATGTGCTACTCGGAGTTCAACGACATCATCGGTGCGATCGCTGCAATGGACGCGGATGTCATCTCAATCGAGACGTCGCGCTCGAAAATGGAACTGCTCGACGCATTCAGGAACTACGAATATCCAAATCAGATCGGGCCGGGCGTATACGACATCCACTCTCCACGCGTTCCCGAGACGGGCGAAATGAAGGAGCTGATGGCGTTGGCTCGGACACGGCTGCAGGATTCGCAGCTCTGGGTCAATCCGGACTGCGGCCTGAAGACTCGCAAATGGGAGGAGGTTCGGCCGGCGCTGGTCAACATGGTCGCTGCCGCCCGCGAACTGCGCGCTGCATCCGATCCGCGAGGCCGTTGATCCCGGGCTTGGGTCTCTCCTTGAGAAAGCTGATCCGCTTGTAGTCATTTGCGCTCTCAATAATCTCGAGGGAGCCTTGGGAACACAAAAAGCCCGGCCGCGCTTAGCGGGCCGGGCGGAAGTTAAGTCTAGGAGGAGCGACGCTGACGCATCGCGCGGACTTCCATCGGCGGAGAGAGGGCGGCCGACGGTTCGATCCCGGCGAGGACATTCGCCGAAAATCGGAGCCCAGTTAAAGCACAAGCTCAGCGTAGTTCTATTATGCCGTGGTATGCGACCGATATAGCCCGAGATTAGAAATCTACACCAAGGTTTGTCGCTCATGAGCACGTTCGCAACGGTTTGCCGACAGCAACGAGGGGCGGTGATGCCGGGCGGTCGCCGCATGGACGGGCACCAACCGCAAACTTGGTGCGCTTTCATGCCTGTAACGATATACTCGATCAGCGCGACGATACGAAAAACCGGGCTGCAAGGATCTCGCAAACGTAGCCAATGCATGAGCGGTTGCTATTGATTTGGACCCTGCTTAAGGCAGTCGTTGGTCGACCGGTTCCACCCGATAGTCAGTTTTCGGCTTGGGCCTCTGTTCGAGATCTATGAGCGGACGACGCAGAGGATGTCAGGGGCTTGAAGGTGGCGGGTGCCGATAGGGTGCTCCTCAGCCGTGAGTGTGGTCCTGCCCCAAAGATAGGCCATTTAGGTGATGGCGATTTCGGACCCGACACGACTCGGCTCGCGCAGCCGGTTTAGACCGCCGGACTGTGTGTAGCCCCGCACCGAGGAAGATAAGCGTCGAACGCCGATGCGACGCTCCGGACCAGGAACTCTGCGCCACCAGCTACGGAAAGCCGGCCATCGTCAATCACTACGACGCCATCTGCGATAAGGCTGTCGATTCGAGAACGATCGACGACGGCGAGCTTCGGATCCAGACCGTGACGACGGGATGTCTCGGAGAGATCGACTGCCATGTCGCACATGATTCGCTCGATGATCTCGGCGCGGAAGCGATCCTCATCCGTCAGCAAATAGCCCTTCGCGGTGGCGAGCCGATCCTCGCTGATGCGAGCAAGGTAGTCCTTTGCCGAGACAGCGTTCGCGACAAACCCTTGTTGCATGCGCCCGATGGCGCTGGCGCCGAGACCAATGAGGGCGTCCGCGCAATCGTCGGTATAGCCCTGGAAGTTGCGCTTCAGCCTGCCTTCCCGCCTCGCCCGGGCAAGACTTTCGTGCGGCAGGGCAAAGTGATCGATGCCGACGCGTACGTATCCAGCATCAACTAAAGCCTCCGCGATCGTTTCGAATTGGAGATAGCGCTCGACACTGTCGGGCAGAGCGAATTCATCGATCTTGCGTTGATGTTTCTTGAACGCAGGAATGTGCGCGTAGCCGAAGGCCGAAAACCGGTCCGGATGCAACTCGAGGCATTTGGCGACAGTGTCCAGGCACGACGCGACTGTCTGCTGGGGCAGGCCATAGAGCAGGTCGAAATTGATCCGGCCGACGCCGGCGCGGCGTAACCGATCGACCGAGGTTGCGGTCTGTTCGAAGCTCTGCAGACGATTGACGGCCCGCTGAACAACTGGATCGAAGCTCTGGACGCCAAGGCTCGCCCGGTTGACCCCGCAATAACCAAGCATCTCGGCCATCGGCTCGCTCAACATGCGTGGATCGATCTCCACGGCGATCTCGGCATCAGGCAGGACGGCGAACGAATAACGTAACGAACCGACCAGATCAGCAAACGTTGCAGGCGTCATGACTGTGGGAGTGCCACCCCCGAAGTGGATATGAGAGATCGGCTGTCGTTGGCCGACGACCTCTGCAATGAGGTAGGCTTCAGTGCGCAGTCCAGCCGCATAGATCGCGATCGGCTCGTCGCGTTTCGTGACCGACGTGTGGCAGCCGCAGTACCAGCACATACTTCGACAAAATGGCACGTGCACATAGATCGAGGCGGATTGCTGCCCGCCCAAGGACTTGAGCCACGCTTGATAGTCCAACTCGCGAACTGACGCCGAGAAATGCGGGGACGTCGGATAGCTAGTGTAGCGCGGTAGGCGATGCTGCCCGTAGGATTGTGCCAGGTCCGGTCGCATTCGGACGCCTTTCTTGCTTTCTGGGTCCGATTATCGGACGCAGACCGGGCAAGCTTTGCGCTGCCTCAAAATATCTGGTTTGCTGATGGCCACTCCAAAGCGCATTTGGTAGGGCATGCGCACGCCGCATACGTCGTATTTTGGATCGCGATGAAGCGGTCACACGCCAGGAATGAGCATCCTTTACGATGCGGAGCCCCATAGATCGTTGTGATCCGATCGCGCCAGAACTGCGCCAGGCGCTCAACGTCCAGCGCCTTGCCGTTCGTGCTGAACGTATCCGGAAGTGGCAGTGCCTCGCAGTTGGCGTGCAGTGAGTTGAACCGGCTGCGCTCGGATGGTTCAGAGCGTGCCGGGCGGGGTTCAAGGAGTGGGAGTGTTTCGCCGCACCCGCGCCGCCGCAATCGCTCGTCCTTATCGGTCGGCGGACATGAGAGGCGTCCGTTTCGCGCGATATTACTGCGCATGCCATACCTGCGACGGTCACATTGTGGAACGTGCCGGAACCAGAGCTCGGGAAGGCTCGGCCATGCCGTTTGCACCGGTGGTCGAGGAAGCGATCATATTGTGCAGAAGCCATCTTGGCGGTACGGCAGCCTACGCGCCCGCGAGCATCCCCATTTTCATTTCGACAGGATGAGCATGAGGTCCACTCCCTGCTGTGAAACGGCAGCGGTCAATACGCCCCATCCGTCTCGGCGCCGTGTCGCGGGTTGCCGGCCTTGGCGGACGAAAACGCGACCGAGCCCCGTTCGGCCTCAGCTTCTTGCTCCAATTGCAGAATATGAGCTCTTAGCGCATCGGAAGTCGCTGCCGCTGTCTCGCTGAACAGCGGATCTCCATGATCGGTGAGGGCGGAAGCGATTTCGGTCCAATCCTGAGCCGAGAGAGCCGTCAGGGCGGCGGGAAAGAAATCTCGTTCTTCCCATATCATGTGGTGCCGCTCCCGTACTATAAAGTCGCGTATGATATTGCCGACGTCTTGCCGAAGGAGTTCACGATCGGCGAGGATGGCGTCAATAGCTTGCGCGAAGTGGTGCAAACGGTCGACGACTTCCTGGTGTTCAAGCGCGAGATCGCCGACGATTGCAGCTGCATCCGGGTCGCGAGCCTTGAGCTTGGAAAAAATCAAGTCTTCCTGTGGATGATGGTACACCTCGGGGTAAACCTCGAAATAGCTGATAATCGCGCGAATGACCTCATAGTCGGGACGAATCCCTTTCTCAAAAATCTCCAATTCGCGTTGAAGAGCGACCAGAAGCAGATCAATGTTGCGATGCTCTTGAAGCAAAAGATCGATGATCATTGCGATGTTCCTGGAGGCACAATGCAGGCTGGAAGCGGTTCTGCCATTTGCAGGATCGCCCAAGCCGAATTCGGTGTCCTTCGCTGCGCTGCAATTGTCCGCGCTGTTCGACGCAAAAAAGTAGCGCGCTTCAATTCGAGCTAGCGTAAATCAACTCAGCCGAAGTTTTGCACAAAGCTCCTGGGCAATCTGTCGTTACGCAGCTCGACTCGGCGTGAGGTCGGCAGGGCGATCACGCCATTCTGCTCAAGTTGGGTAAAGGTGCGCGACACCGTTTCGATCGTCAAGCCAAGATAATCGGCAACATCCTGCCGTGACATGGGCAGTTCGATGGCAGCGTTCTTCGTAGCGCGGCGAGACATATCGAGCAGGAAGGCCACGACCCGGTCTTCAGCGCTGCTGATCAGGAGCATCATATGTTCCTGAAAGCGGCGGAGCTCGAGCGCCATCGCGTCCCACAGCTGCCGTGTTAGCTCCCTCTCGTGACTGGCGCGAACAATGAGGGCGGTACGATTCACCATCAGCAGCTGTGTCTCACAAATCGCTCCGGCCGAAGAGATATGACTTCCTCCGGCCTCGAAGCCGAAGATGTCGCCGGGCAGATAAAACGCACCGATCTGACGGCGTCCGTCTTCCAGAATCTTGTAGGTTCGCACAGCGCCCGAAACCACCTGATACAGGTATTCCGCTGCCTCGTCTTCGCTGTAGATCTCGCTATTGCGAGTGAACCGCATCGGTGTCGCAATCATGCCAAACGGTCCACAACCATGAGGTTGCCCACGCAAGACCCTGGTCGGATGGTGGCTGGTCTCGGTAAACCTGGGGGCCTGGGCGTGCATGGCGGACCCTATCTTGCGAACGTCGATGGGACGCAGATTGGCTGCTCCTGACGAACTGGGAAATTTGGATGTTTCCCCTAGGTAGAAGCCCCTAAGTATTTACACGTAGGTCCCGTGGAGTAGGGCGTCTTGAATGGATGCGGCGCTATCCCTTGGTTGCTCAAACATGCTCAATCGGATTAGAAAGCTGCATGCTGGCTTCGTCAGCCGCGTCCATGGAAACAGTCGGAAGCGCACGGCCGAACCCGTGAAGAACTCCAGCCAGGCCGAACGCTGTCGTCGACCGCCACTTTCGGCTCGCCGCAGGAAGTCTTGTTCGGACGCCGTGACTCTGATTCCCGATCAGCATCGGTGGCCCGCGTGACAAGGCGGATATTGACGGCATCCTGATCGATGTACGCTGGCCGATGTGGACGACGTGCTTGGAAATCATCCGATACGTACGCATGTGGACCGAGTTGGGACCCGGATCATAGAACTCGGCTCGCGTGACAGATTGACCTGGCTCAACGGACAGCTTACCGCTCTCCAGCGATTTTTGAAACGGGAGGAAATCGTGACTTGGCCTGGCTTGAAGCTGAGCTCGGGGCATCGTCGGATGGCCGGTGACAGACTGTCCGCGAGCAGTTCATGCGGCATCTCGACCGTTAGCGCACGTGTAACGTTCGAAGCAGTGTCGCATGATGACGGCCCGCACCTCGTCGATGGGGCGCCGACGAACGCATGATGGCCCGGACAGACGGCACTCCTGTTCCTGGTCGCGCGCCTGGCGTCGCTATTGCGCCGATTGCGACGGCGTTCTGACCGCATCTGGAATTCCTGCCCTCAGTGCGACATCAGGACTGGGATGGTGATTGCACGAAGGATATCTCCCGCGATACCGCCGCGCAGCCTTTCTTGCAGCCGAGAGCGCCCGTATCTACCCATCACCAGCAGGTCGAGGCTTGCGTCCGCCGCAAGCGATAGGAGGGCGCGCTGCACTGAGCGGGATGTCGGGAGTGAGACGACCTTTGCAGAAAGTCCCGGCTTTGCAAGATACTGACCCAGACAGGCGGTGGAGCTTTCCGCTGGGACCCTGCCGGAGTGGCGGTCGCGACGACGGTGAGGGCGTCTGCTTTACACAGCAGCGGCATCGCGTCTTGCAACGCGCGGGCCGCACGGCGGCGGCCGCCCCAGCAAATCCGAATTCGTCTGATCGAAGAAAGCGCCATGGAAAATCCATGGCGGGTACCAAACAGGGCAGGGAATAGACTGGTATGCCGGCGTTCCGTGCCCGCAGTGCCGCTTCGGCCCGCTCCAACGCACGCGACCGTTTGATTTCGAAGACTGAAGTGACTGCCGCCCAGCCGAGCGCAATGACCGCATAATGGTCCTCCCGTAACCGACCGCCACAGCGCCAAGATGCGCACCTATGCCCAATGCGAAGGAAATCGGACCGTTTACTGCAGCCCGCACCGGGAGCTCCGTGGGAGGATGGACCAATATATTGCCGAACTATGCCGTTCTCCGGGCTGATAGAACTGCCGCCCATCGGAGCACAAACCTGGGCCCGCGCAATTGATCTGCTTCATACGCCGTCGTGATTTTGTTTAAGCAAGCAGCAGCTCTCGCGATGGTCCGGAGGCAAGAAACTAGCATCGCGTGTATTGCATCGGTAGCCGTCACTGAAAACATGATCGGCGCGGCGCGGTGCGCCCGAAAACCCTCCGTTCGTCGTCTGGACTGCGCAGCTTGAATGCATGCATCAGCCATTCGCGCCATTTGCGCTGCTGCTAGAGTCCCGCTGTAATGGCGATCCGCATCAACTCGGACATGCTACGGACATGGGACTTGGCCATGAGGTTCGCACGGTAGACCTCGACCGTCCGGGGACTGATGCCGAGATCATGGGCGATCACCTTGTTAATCTTGCCGGCTAATAGTCCCTGCAGGACGTCACGCTCGCGCGACGAGAGGTCCGCGAGGCGGGCTTCCGCCTGCAGTTTCGCTGCGTCATCGGCTGGCTTTGCTGGCCGCGCTTCCAAAGCACTATTGATCGCACGTAATAGCACCTCCTCCTCGAACGGCTTCTCAATGAAGTCGACCGCACCCGCTTTCATCGCTTCGACTGCGAGCGATACGTCGCCATGACCAGTTATCAGGACGACGGGGCAGTCGACGCGATCGGCCTTCACTTTGCGGACCAGTTCGAGCCCGCTCATACCCGGCATGCGAATGTCTGACACAATGCAGTCAACCGGACCGCTCGCGACGTCATTGAGAAACGCGGTCGCCGTCTCATAGGTTGCTACGTAGAAACCGTTAACATCAAGCAGAAACGCAAGCGAGTCCCGCATCGCGGCGTCATCGTCGATCACAAGAATGCGCCGGCCAATCATGTCTCTTCACTAAGCTCCGCGAACGCGGTGAACTGAAAGATCGTGCCGCCGCCCGGATTCGATTCCGCGACGATGTGGCCGCAGTGTGACTCGAATGGTCTGGCAGATTGATAGCCTCACACGCATCATGGTCTTTGGTCGTGACAAAGCCGGCCCTATCTGGGCCAGATGCGCCAGTGCGTCGGCTGCACGGCTACGTGTTCTCCGGTCTTTGCCTTGATCCAGCCGCCGAAGATCCGACGGCAAGGAAAGACCACCCGGTGAATCGTATTACCCTCGATCACGGCGATCTCCAGATCCCGATCAAACGGCGGCGCCGTTTCGAGCCGCTCCCAGGTCAGGTCGCCGTTAGATCTTGAACGGCGTTCATCGCTGCCGGCTGACAAATTCACGCAACCTTCTGAACAGTACGGACGAGATCGTTTGGCCGGCGCGCGAACAGGCTCAGCCCAATATTACCAAGGCGGCGCGTGGTCTCGATCACGTCAGCCGCGGCCGGGGTTTTATCGGCCGTGGCGCCGTTGAACCTATCGTGCCGGGACATCATCCGCTCACCAACCGAAATATTAGGATTCGCGCTGCGAAACAACTCCGGGCCTTCGGTCGAATCGATCTGGATCAGCTCAAGCCCTCGGCGGTTGCTATTGATCGCTGTTCTGCAGAAGTTAAACTGGACTGCCGCTCCCGCAATCTGGCCCGCGGCGGGACAAATGGCGCCGTGGTCTGTCATGTCGAAACATCCTCCGTTGATGAGAAATCTCCTTGTCCCACGGCGTCGGCGTGGGGCGTTGGGTTGTGATGACGTCAGCCGCGCCCTTGCGAGCGGGGCGGCATCCCCAGGCGAGAATGGGAAGACGCCGGAATTCGCTTGACGACATTCGGATGGGCCGAGCTGCGCTCGGCGCCGATCATCGCGCCGGTCCGCAGGTCGATGAAGTGGACGCCATCGCAAGCGGCGCAGGTTATCTCGCGCAGGTCATCGGCACTCAGCTCGGGTGCGTCCGGCAGCAGTCCTTGAACCCGGTCGCCGGTATCTGGACATGAAAAGATGATGGGCCGCCAAGTCTTTCTGTCTGCCATGTGTCTGACCTTGGACTGGAAGACCACTTCTATCAGTAAGCAGCCGCCGCAGTATTGATACAGGTCAAAAGGAGCTGATGCGCGTCCAGCATGGCCGAGCTCGAGCGGCCGCTGCGAGCCGGACAGGCCCGTGTTGGCAGACGACATGTCCCAATTCGGGCGATCCGCCAGTGCCTCGCGTTGGTCCGCAACACGCCAGCGTGTAGCCGGGTTGATGAGGCGCACCGCACGCGAATGGGCCACGACAGCATTTGTCCTCAATGCTGTGATCGGCCGGCAAGCAGAAAAGTTCGCGGCCTCTCGAGGTTCCGTATTGCCAGCGGTTGAGTATGGGATCGATAGAGATCAATAGCCGGCATCTCGGGCGTGAGGGCGCATGCTGCTCTCAATCGTCTCTTTAAGACATTCCTCGATCATCGACTCAATTTTGTTGGTCGAGGGCATGAGCAGACCAGAAGGCGCTGTCGCTCGGCTCAAAACAGAGTGCGGTCCGCCAAGCCGGACAGATAGCGATTGCGGGGGCTGCGGGACAACAGGAGCGCTCGCGCCGCGCCGCCCAAGTCTCGACCGCATCTCCGAGGAGCGGACAACCTCCTGGGGATGCTGCTTGAGGCAGATCAAATACTCTTGTGGCGCGAATGGCAGAATGGCGGATAAGCAAACCCACAGGAAGACGGTGCCATGCCTTCATTTAACGTTCGGTTCATTAAGACCGTTTGTGACGATACCGGCCATGAGCATCGTGCCTGTCAGGCGGCGTTCAAGATCGATGCCGCCTCGCTGAGTGCTGCTGCACAGCAGGCGGAGACCGATTTCTGCAAGCAAAAGAGTGTCCGCGATTGGACAGTCTTCGCCGATGTGATCGAGCTTCGAACCCCGCCTGCATTGCCGCCGGCATGGGGTGGTTAGCTTGAGTTTGGCCAGGGAAGTCTGCGAATTGAATTGGGAGTCAATCCATGAATCTAGGCGCGATCCCGGACAGCGTCGTGCCGACCGTCGATTTGAGAGAACAACTCGTGATGCTGTCGTCAATTCGGCAGGCGCCATGTTGTCTCACGACACCTAAGCGGACCTCGCTGGACGGTTTGCCAGCCTGCCGTTCAACTGGCTCTGCAGCGCTCCGCCAAGCGTCGTACCGGCGCGCCATCCGGATCGAAGGATTTGCTCCCACAAATCGGTCTTATTTGATTGATGTCAAAAACAAGTCTGCCTCCTGCAGCTATGGCTGTTTCGAAGAGCATGCATGTTTGGCCAATCTGCACATATCGATGCCCTTGTCGGTTTAGGAATCTGCTCAGCCGGTTACGAGCGATCCGTCCCGGAAATCCGAACCGACTCACTTGAGCCCGCAGGACATCGATGCGATCGCACGTGAGCTTAATCTGTCCACATCCGCCTTTCTAACCATGGCGCAAAGACCGGGCTCTCCTGAAGCCTTAAGCAAGCGCCTCTCACTTGCCGGTCTTTCCGAGAATGCGCTTGCTGCCGCCAAGGAGACGTATTGCGCGAGGCAGCGGGTGTGCGGCCTGTGTCAGGCCAAGACCCGCTGCGCCGCCGACCTCGAGAGGCAGAACCATGCAATCCGCTCAAAGACCGCCCAAACGAACAGGCCCCGCGGCTCGGTCGTGAGATATCCTCCCGCTGCGCTTTCGCGATCGATCGCGCTCAATCAGTTCCTCGCCGAAGATCTTGACTCCTGAGCAAGCCCCATTTCAAAGAAGGCCAACACAGGACAAGCCCATCGCCGCCTCGAAAGCCACGACATGGGTGAAGCAGGCCTGATGTCTGCATTCGTTGTTTCTGCCTACGCTTGCTTCTTTGCCGGAGCGATGGGACACGATCCGGCGTTTACCTTCTGCGCATTGTTGGCTTTCGCCGCCAGTCTGGCCGTCGCCGCCGTCATCCTCAATCGCCACTATGAACGGCGGGCGCGACTACCGCCGGCGGAGATGAACGGTCGGCCGAGCTACAACTCGGTCCGATCAAATTCGCTTGGCGATGTGGCATCACCGGGTTTTCCATCGGTCTTCTATCGCGTCACAGCTTGCTTGGCCTGCACTGATTTCGGTCTGTCCTGGACGAGCTTCGGGCGACTCCGCCCGCTGCATACGTCGGCTATGATCTTTGCGTTCGGCGGCAACGTGCTTATCGCGACCTCGTTCTACGTCGTGCAGAAGACGCCGCACGCGACTGACTGGCGATCTCGCGCCGTGGTTAGTGGTCGTCGGCTATGGTGTGTGTCAATGTTTTTGTTCTGGTCGCGGGCACCGCTATCTGTTCGGCACCACCCAGTCGAAGGAATACGCCGAGCCGAAGTGGTACGCCGATCTCTGGCTCACCATCGTCTGGGTCATCTATCCCATTGTGTTCCTTGCGACATTGGTGAAAAGGAAGGAGCCGCAGTCTTTAAACGCGACTGTTGCTTCGATGTCACCAAATGGATGAACCGGCGATCTACGCTCGTGTCAAACGAGGGACGACATGTTCGATATTTATTTGAACGGAAGACACGATCTTTTGGTCGTTCCGCGAGGCTTTGCGATCCCCGCGGGATTGGACGGCAATTGGAAGCGAAAGAAGCGGGCGGTGCGTTCGGTGAGCGATGTCATTCGCCAAGATGTGCAACAGCGCGGTTACCACCGACGTAGTTTGATCTCAAATCGGTCGAAGGCGGCAGTTGAGACCTCGTCACACGCGTAGCCAACGCGGCTATCCACGCTGAGCCAGTCTTCGAAACTCTCTGGGCAGGATGTCGCCGATGCGGTCGAGAAACTTGCTTACCGCGTCGACGGCAGATGGGAATCCTGCTTCATTAGGCTTAGGGAGCAAGGTTTCTTTGAAAAAGCGCCGCACGGCGCTGCGGCTTCCCTCAGGATAAGTATTATAGAGCTTTTCCTTGAGTCGATGGCGTGCGCGCGTGAGTTTTCAGCTGTCCATACTGAAGATACTTGCCGGCCAGCCGCACGGACGGGCGAGCATTGAAGTCGTTAAACAACACTTGGCCATCTATTATAGCAGCGGCCCAGAGTGGCCGGCGCGTATGAAGCGCATCGCAAGCCGCGCGCCCCAGCTCGATGTTTTCGGCCAAAGGCTGATCGAGCGAGAGGCCGGGTGCTGGATTATCACCGAGGAGGGAAGGAAGTCTCTTGAGACGCTCGAACAGCTAGATCGGGGTGTTATGCAGGGTCAGGTTGAGCGGGAGATCGCGCAAGAGCCCGAAGATGAGCAGCCGTCCCTGGTGTCTTCGCAGCTGCGAACGAGCGCGTGCAGAAAGCGCTGCCCGGCAAGCGATTGAGCCCGCGCAAAGGCCTATCAGCGTGACGGCTTGCCGCTCAATCCCTTGCTGATGGCCACGTACTCCGATTAGATCGCGCAAGTTCAGTTTGGAGATAATGCAATGGCAATGGGTACTGTGAAGTGGTTCAACGCGACCAAGGGATATGGCTTCATCCAACCTGAGGATGGAGGAGCTGACGTCTTCGTGCACATCAGCGCGGTCGAGAAGGCCGGCTACACCAATCTCGCGGAAGGCGCCCGGGTCAGTTACGAGATGAAGGCCGGTCGTTGAGGCAAAATCAGTGCGGAGAATCTGCGTATTGGTTGACGACGTCGCCGGGCGAGGGACTCTGCCCGGTCCTTCAGCGCTCTGACCGCCTCTGGCGTTCCGACCTGGAGTGTGGCTTCCTTACGAAGCCATCGAGTGGCCTCAGCATGTCATCTCGAAGGCTTGTCGTTGCTTTTTCAGCAAACATCTTATCCCCGAGATTGGGCATGATGATCTTGAATTGGGGTAGAGGGCATCAATTGCGCGGGCTGCATGAGATCGAGCGCAATCTGTCGAGCATTCCGGATCCGACCTCGGCACGCGTGAACCTCACCGATAACCGGCTCGCTCGAGTCGAGGACCATCAAGGGGCCGCGGTCTCTCTACGCGAAATTGGATACATCACACCGAAAGCGAATTGGACGAAAAGCGCGCGATCAAAGCTGAAGCGCGGCCCGTGACTTCACGTCGGCCGCCTCTCTCTAAGAAATCATCGCGGACGCTGAAACCACAACATCTTTCCGTTCTCTGTCCTTCTTCTAAAGAAGTGAAAGTTGTTCATCCGGCCACACTTTGCCCCTCCGACGCGTTGAGCCGAGCCCGGACGACGGACGAGACCGACCTGGCGTCTAGATAAGGCAGCGCGCCAATCGTCATAAGGAGACCATAGTAAGAGATCGCCACGATGTCTCCAGGGCCTCGATGTTTGATCGCTCTAGGTTTAATACAAATCACGAACCTCCCCGAGTTGCAGGTGTTGAGGTTCATCGCGATTGGCTTGCTCATCCCAGAACATGTTAGTCTACGTGCTTAGCTTCGAATAGAAAGGCGTCGATTGGGGCTGCATTTAATTATAACGAAGCCTCTCAACACGGCGTCTGTACGAAGTTTACAATTCCACAGCTGCACTAGTCCAGACGCCTTGTCTTCCGAAAGCATGACCGAGCTTATACCCCGGCGCGAGTTCCTATGATTGTCTCATTTTTACGGTCGTCGCTCCGAAAAAACTGTGTTACAAGCCGCTCCTCTCAAAAGGAGCATTCATCGTGAAAAAAGCAACCAAGAAACGCGTTAAGCGGCGCGAGTGGACGAAGGCAGATATCAAAGAGCTCAAAGTCCATTCGAAGGCTCGAACTCCGGTCATCAAAATAGCAAAAATGACCAAACGCAGTGTCGGTGCGCTACGCCAGAAGGCCTTAAATCTCGGAATCGGACTCGGACATCAGCGGTAATTTTGAGCAACGCTGGCCACTGGCGCGGTAGGGCGGCTCGCGGGCCGCCCTCCATGGCCATACAAACTTTGTCGCACATTAGCTTTGCCGATCCGCGCTGAGAGAGTTTTTCACGCACGTGCTGGATGGCCTTCAATGTCGCGGAACGGGCTCCAACGCCTCCTCATCTTTGATCGTTTCGACGGCCGCTTGCGATGTATGATCGCGAGTGAAGACATAGTCTTAGCCATAGCCCTGTCTCGAAGATAAAGCCCCGACACACTCGGTCCCGGCATGCATGCGATGGGGCCACATCGCCCAGTCCGAGGCGCGTTAGCGTTTCGAGAAGCTGACCACTCCCAGACGAACTCCCGTAGGGGCCGACTCTAGCATCCGTTCGCCAGCAGCTTCTTCAGCTTCGGCGAGGCAGTCTTGGCCGCGCTGGGCCGAACAATCGGCTGACCGCTTTAGCCAAATGGAAACAACCTCGCGAATGGGGCATCCTCGAAGCTCATGCCAGGCTAAAGTTTGGGCGCAAGCGGACGCCGCCGAACCTGTCGGTTAGCTCGAGCTCCAAAGCGATATGGCGCGCTCAGCAGCAATTGAAAAAGCGCTCTGTTAGCTTGATAGATGGCGGCGGAGCGGTTACGTCCTGAACCCGTCATCACCTGCGCGCCCTCGGCGTTGTGAACGGACCACAACCACCTGCGACCGCGCTGCTTCAAGAAATACTCGAAGGATGGCAGACTGGACATGGTTAGCTAGCTTCATTTCTGACGGTCGTGCGTTTGCTCTTCTGAATCCCAGAGCGGGCCCTCTCCAGACGATGCCTCACTGTAACAAGCTTGGCAATGAACTCGCTGGATGGGTCAACACCGAATTCATCAAATGCGAGCTCATCCCGCGCTTTCTGTCGTGGCGCCAAAGTCGCGAGATGCTTGCGCCTTTTGGCCGTCAGCGACATATGCACGATCCGGGCATCGCTCGCGGAGGACTTGCGCCGCAGGAAACGTTTTTCTCTAGCAGCTTTATAGTGGGTGCTCACGAAGGAAGGGTCGACGTGCATCGATCGTGACGCCAGGTTGAGCAGTACACCCTTTTCTTTGCCCAAATAGGCTACCGCCATCAGGATCGTCCATCGTGGCCCAGTGATGCCCAGCACATTGGCAGAATTTGGCAAGTTCTTCGAGACACGCATTGATCAATCTGATCTCCCACATGAACGGTCGGACAATCACATCTCCGTCAGTAGAGATGCGGCCAAGCGCGCTTGCTGGATCAGGTAAATCCGGCGGCATCTTAGGTCAGGTTCTGTCCTTGACAAGCGTCCCTAGCGCCGAATAGGGAGAACAACGCTGCAAGAGCAGGTAAATCAAATACTTGGTATTATTCGGAGGGACGGGCTTGCGAAAAACAGGCTGGCCGGAGCTATGGCTCAGTGTCTTGACGGGCCAGCGGCAGCATTCAGGGAAAGTTGCGTCAGGATCAATACCCGCTGACAAGATTGATGCGCCCTGCCAAGTGAGATGTCCGCGATATGATCTGCTTCTTTGCCCCGCTCGCCTTAGCCGAATTTCTTTGGTGTACGCCGAGCATCAGCGAGGTGCATGTCGCATTTACGTTTCAAATGGCGCAGCAAACAGCAACGTGCCGATTATAGGTAGCAACGTTCCATCTGCCGCGGACGGTTATTCGGTAAACCTCCGTATAGTTCTTTCCAACCTTCCCATATCCGCAGGCAATCTTCGTGCGATTGAGTTGGCCCTTGACTTGGGCTCAGCTGTCGAGCAACCGAGGCGCGATTGCCGGTGTCGAACCTTTCTGTGATCCGGCCCAATCGATCGAACTGAACGGATCTCACATCATGGGTGGCAGGAAAGATTCTTGTCCTATTGACGCTTGGTACGCAAGCCGTCGGCCCCAAGCGATCCCGCGGCTGGCTTTATTTGGCTCGATCGAACGAGCGGGGACGAGGTTCGCTTTTCAAGCACGAGGGTCTGAACGATGAGCGGACGTTTTGGCCGTTCGCCTGCGGTGTGCTTTCTCCTCGGTCTTCCGCGATCCGGGACGACACTCCTGGCGCACTTGCTCCAGCACCATCCAGACATCGTGGCTCCGCCTGAACCCTGGTTGATATTGGCGCTTGAAGCATTTGGCAGGGTGGATCAGCGTCACCCGGCGGGCAGCTCACTGATTGAGGCCGCGACCTCCGAATTCCTGGGGCGGATAGATCGCCCGATCGTCAGCCGCGCTTTTGCCGATGCAGCATACGATCAGTATCTGGCAGAAGCGGGCAAGCGCATCATCATAGACAAGACACCACGCTATTGGACGGTGCTTGAGTTTCTTGAATCTGTCTATCCAGAAGCGCCACACATCCTTCTGATGCGCAATCCCTATGCCATCGCCGCTTCACTGAAATCGACGTGGGGCATCCCACTGCGGACAGAAAGCTCGCATTCGGTTAGCGTATCCAGTCTCGTCGATCTCATGCTCCGTCTGCCCGACGTCATCATAACTTCACTCGCCGATTTGGTTCTGGGCCTTCCCAAGCTCGCCGCGCACCGCACTCGCCGGCAGACACAGTTCGTGCAATACGAACTGCTCGTGGCGCATCCGGACGAGGAAATCCGGCGCCTGTTGACGGGGCTCGGCTGTGACCCAGCGGCCGTCGCATCGGCTGGGATGAGACAAGCAGATTATCTTCGATCCAGCAGCTTTGGGGATCGAAAAATCCTAGAACGAAACGCCGTCGACGAAAGCTCTGTCAAGTCATGGCAATCTCAATTGAGCGTCGAAGAGATGCAAACCGTGACTGATTTGGTCGGCGCTGAGCTTTTGCTAGAACTCGGATATGAGCAGGAACTGCTGCATGCACAGAAAGCCGGAGTGCTGGATAAGGGAGGGGAGGTAACCGAACTCTATCGTCGGATATTCCGAACATGGTGGGATTTGCGAAGTACCAAGACGGGAGCATTATCCGGCCCTTCTCACACTGGAGCGCCGGTCCACACTGCTTGGAACGTTTCGGAGAACCGCGACGCGGCTATCGAGATGTTGAGAGGCGAGGTCGCGCGGCTTGAGCAGATCCTCAATATCTCCTAGGGCGATCTGAATGCTTGCGATCAAAACACGCTGGTTGATTTAGCCAAGATCTTTAACCCGCACGAGCTGATCTCCCGATCAGGTGTGACGCAGGCGCCGGCCGCACCAGCGGGCGGAATGCGATATGCTGCCGCGTCTGCAAGTCTGCTGTCCAATGGGGCTTGACCTCATGGAGGAGCCTGCCTCTTGGCCGGCCGTTTCCGCCGCGGATATTCCCCACTCCGGGCTGGAGCCATAGAACGGCGAAGAACAGAGATCCTGCATCGAAAAGAAGATATATGCTGCCGAAACATCTGCGCCGTCTCGAGGCTGAATCGATTGAAATCATGCGTGATGTGGTCGCCGAGTTCAAAAGGCCGGTCATGCTTTACTCGATCGGAAAAGACTCGAGCGTGATGCTGCACATTGCAATCAAGGCGTTCTATCCGGCAAAAGTGCCTTTCCCCCTGCTTCACGTTGACACGACCTGGAAGTTCCGCGAGATGATCAGCTTCCGGGACGCGACAGCCAGGCGGCTCGGCCTCGACCTGATCGTCCACGTCAACAAGGAGGGCATCGCGCGCGGGATCAATCCAATCGATTCCGGCTCCGCGCTCCATACCCAGGTGATGAAGACCGACGCGCTGAAGCAGGCGCTCGACCTCCACGGATTTGATGCGGCCTTTGGTGGAGCCCGGCGCGATGAGGAAAAGAGCCGCGCAAAAGAACGGATACTCTCCTTCCGTTCGGCCGGACACGTATGGGACCCCCGTAACCAGCGGCCGGAGCTCTGGAGCCTGTTCAACACACGGATCCGCCAGGGCGAAACCATGCGAGTGTTTGCGATGTCAAATTGGACCGAGCTCGATGTGTGGGAATACATCATGCTCGAGAAGATTCCGGTCGTTCCGCTCTACTTCGCAAAACAAAGACCGATAGTGCGTCGAAATGGTGCGACGATCATGATCGACGACAAGCGATTGCCGCTTAATTGCGACGAGACGCCGGAAATGCGGATGATCCGCTTTCGTACGCTTGGATGTTATCCTTTGAGCGGGGCTATTGAATCCGATGCGACGACGATCGAAGACATCGTCGCAGAAATGCAGACTGCGACTGTGTCGGAGCGCCAGGGGCGCCTAATTGATACCGATGAAGCCGCTTCAATGGAGAAGAAGAAGCGGGAAGGCTACTTTTGATGTTTACAAAGCCGACGGAACCGGTCCCGGCCAGGACAAAGGATCAGCTGCGATTCATCACATGTGGCTCGGTGGACGACGGCAAATCGACGTTGATCGGCCGATTACTGCACGACAGCAAGATGATCTACCACGATCAGCTCACGGTGCTGGAACGCGACAGCATCAAGCACGGTAGCACCGGGAATGACATCGATTTCGCGCTGCTCATGGACGGGCTGGAGGCCGAACGGGAGCAGGGCATCACGATCGATGTCGCCTACCGCTTCTTCACGACGCCGCGGCGCTCCTTCATGGTGGCCGACACTCCCGGTCACGAGCAGTATACCCGAAATATGGCTACCGGCGCCTCGCATGCTCAGCTCGCCATCATCCTGATCGATGCCCGCAAAGGCGTGATGGTTCAGACCCGCCGCCACTCCTTTATCTGTTCGCTGCTCGGTATTCGTCATGTCGTGCTGGCAGTGAACAAGATCGATCTTGTCGCATACAACAAGGAGTGCTTCGATCGGATCGCCCGTGACTATCTGGCCTTTGCCGCCGGTCTCGGCTTCACCTCGATCGTTCCGATCCCGATCTCGGCGCGCTACGGCGACAACGTCGTGGACCGCTCCGCTCGTGCCAACTGGTATCATGGTCCCTGCCTGCTCGAGCATTTGGAGAGCATTGACATCCCGTCCGGCACCGCAAGCCAGGGTTTCCGCTTTCCGGTCCAATGGGTGAACCGGCCCAACCCGGATTTTCGGGGCTATGCCGGGTCGGTGGCTTCCGGGAGGATCTCGGCAGGAGACGAGATCGTTGTCGCCGCGTCGGGCCGGACCTCGCGCGTCAAGCGGATCGTGACCCACGATGGCGACCTTGTCGGCGCCGAAGCCGGCGATGCGGTTACCATTACACTGGAAGACGAAATCGATATCGGCCGTGGCGACATTCTGTCGCGACCGGACGACCGACCGAAGGTCGCCGACCAGTTCGCCGCTTATGTGATCTGGATGGACAAGGAGCCGCTCGCTCCCGGACGCAATTACGTCCTGCGGATTGGATCGCAGACGATTGCCGGCAGCATTATCGCAATTAGGCATCGGATCGACGTCAACACTTGTGAGCATCTGGCCGCCGGGACGCTTTCCCTCAACGAGATCGCCTTCTGCGATGTTGCAACCGCAATGCCCGCAGTATTCGATCCTTACGACGTCAATCGAAAGACCGGATCATTTATCTTCATCGATCGTTACACGAATCGTACGGTCGGGGCCGGCATGATAGCCTTTCCGCTACGGCGGGCCACCAATATTGCTAGGCAAGCGCTATCCGTGGACAGGAGGGAGCGCGCCGCGCTCAAGAATCAGAAGCCTTGCGTCATCTGGTTCACTGGCCTGTCTGGCGCGGGAAAGTCGACGATTGCCAACCTGGTTGATCAAAAGCTGTTTGCGATGTCGCGGCATACCATGCTGCTGGATGGCGACAACCTCCGGCACGGATTGAACGCCGACCTTGGCTTCTCGGAGGTGGACCGCGTGGAGAACATTCGGCGTGTCGGTGAAGTTGCCAAGTTGATGGCGGACAGCGGCTTGATCGTGATCTGCTCGTTCATCTCGCCCTCTAGGGCCGAACGGGACAGGGTGCGCGGCCTGGTTGGCAAGGAAGAGTTCATAGAAGTCTTTGTCGATACGCCGATCGAGGAATGCGCGCGGCGAGACCCAAAAGGCCTGTATTCAAAGGTGAAATCCGGCAAGATCAAGAACTTCACCGGGATCGATTCGTGCTACGAAGCACCAACAACACCGGAGCTTCATCTCAGGACCATGGAGCAGACCCTAGAGCATTCAGCGGAAGCGGTAGTGGATGTCTTGATGGCGCGCTCAATTCTTGATGGTTAGATGTCCCTCGCATCGCACCATCGATTCGCACAATATCTTGCTGGCCCGGCCAAGGCGATTCGGCTCAGGCGGGGCCTGTGATCGGACTTTTCACTAAAGGAACAAAATGGTCGCACCCACTCCTCGACTGCCCGCTTCCGGTTACGTGCTCGAAGTGGATGGTCAATTCAAGACCGAGTACGCGAGCAGAGATGGAGCATGGGCGGAAGCGGAGGAGCTCAAGAAGCGCCGTCCCATGCTCCAGATCAGAATCTACGACGCGATGACAAAGGCCAGAGAGGAAGTCCGACTTCCAGTAGGTTGAGTTTTTCGCTTAGCGCTTCTTACTACGCGTGCGGCCAGCGACACGCAAGCTCCCGTTAAAGCCGAGCCAGGCAGCGTCTCGGCCGGCTTCGATCTCTCGCGCAGTATGAGGCTGAGGCCTCGGTTTTCCGGGCCTGGCCGCATCCGGCGAGCGGGCGCTTGCTTCAGTATATTGACCAATCCGAACTTAGCAGTCGACCACGACTCCTTCCTGGCGCGGCCATGCCAGCTTTCGGTAAGCTTGCTTCCTTTTGGCCCTCCGCTCGTCGGCGGACACCGCCCGCGTACGCCCCGCGCCTTCGCATCGCGAGACAACGCAGCCGCGAACCTTAGCCATCCTGCGCTGCGCTACGGACCTCCGCCGCGCTTCGGATTCTGCCCCATCCCGCCTGCCGTCGCTGATCGCCATGAAGGCGGCCATGGGCGCGGCCGAAAAGGCAAGGGAGCTCATCCATGGCGGGCGACAAGGACGATCTCTTGATGATCTGCTCTTTTCAACCGTCAACCTGTTCGACCGCGCGGTAGACCGCGTCGAACGCGAGCTCGCCATCAACGAGCAGGCGCTGCAGAGGAGCCAACGCGAGCAGAACGGCTCGGAGGTGCGATCCGTCGAACCAGAGCGCCTCACCGCCGAGGTACTTGCGTTCATTGAGTGCCGAGACGCGATGGAACTCCGGCTCACCCTGGGGCTCACGCTTTGGACCAGCCGTCAACCACGGCACGCTCACCTTGGCGATGATTGATCCGTGAGACGTTCTCGCCGCGAAGCGGCGTGCAGAACCGAGAGATGCTGCCAGCCTGGCGATCGCTTTCAGAGAGGGACACGTGCCACTCATCTGGAGTCGGCTCGACGTAGCCTAGCAAAGCAGGACGACATGTTCTGCGGCGACTCGCCGAAAGGTGTCAAACTGACCGTTGCTAAACGGCCAGCGATCCAGGTCGCTCAATTGCCTTCAAGCCGGACCCGACCCACACCCTGACAAGGCCGCTCCATTCAAGCGCAACGACGTGATACCGGCAGTCATGTGCGACGAGGGCGTACACTTTCCAGGCACCAGCATCCAGGAGGATCTCGCCGGCACCGGGGAGAAGCTCGGTCCTCCATCTGGGGGTGGCGAGGAATCGTACGTGAACGGGAAGATTGGGGCATCACTTACCTGCAGGTAGCGCGCTCGCAGCCGGAATGCCGACAGTCCTGATGTCGAACTCTCAAATTATTCTAGCTCGCTGTGAATCTCCGCACTCTGCTGCCTACGTCGGCTTCTCGCCGCCAGATGGGAGTGCGGTCAGGAAAAATTCACGCAAGAAAATCTCGGAGAGGGTTGAAACGCCCCTAACGTCAAGTTGTACGATCTCGAAATGGACAACGACAGTCATCAGCGTCCAAAACTCTCCAACGCGCGACGGAGTGCGAATGCATCAAGTCTCAAGCCCACGCATCAGACTCCCGTCGCCAACGACGATCATGCGCCATGCCTTGATCTGCATCCGGGCGCGATGATCCGACTGCATCGTTTTCCTAACGTCAAGTTTGCCTGAATGGCGCAGGTTCACACGTAAGTCGGTCGGCCGAGCTGCCGCTTCGCGACGCAAGAAGGTGACCGCGCTCAAGCCTGCGCATGCGTGATGGCTGGATGAGAGCGCGCGTCGGCGCCAATTGCGTGCGAGGGCGCGGTGGCAAAGCCAATTTCTGGGAGGTCTGAATGGCATCGGTGAGGAGCTTTGTGAAAGATCGTTCTGCATCTGGGATGAGATATGGAGGTTGTCATCCGACAGGGTTTTCGGACAGCGACCCGAAACGCGCCCGCGATCCATGGCGTTTGACCCGAAGCTGTTGACCGAGGAAGTCGACGCTCGCCACAGGGGCTCCCTGGTGGGGTGGGCGTACTCCAGATCCATTGACGAATACAACTTGAGGAGGAATGGTTTGATAAGACAGCGCTCTTTGCTGACGCCTGGTCCATTGTCGTTATCGCTGGCGGTCAGAAGCCAGATGCAGCTTGATCTCGCATCGCGCGATTGCGAGTTCAAGGAAGTGACCGCCTGCATGAGGCGGCTGATGCTCAACTTGCTGGGAAATTCTGACGACTATTCGGTGGTGCCTATTCAGGGAGGCGGCTCCTTTGCAATGGAAGCCGCTCTCTCTTCATTTGTGTCCCGAGCCCACAGGCCGCTCGTTTGCATAAACGGCATCTATGGCGAGCGCATTTTAAAAATTTTGCGGCTATGGGGCGTCGAAGCACTGAAGCTTGTCAAGCGAGCGACCGATCCTTTTGATCCTCAAGAAATTGGCGAGTATCTGAGCCGAAATCCTGGCGTTACGCACCTATGTCTCGTGCATTGTGAGACAACAACTGGAATCGTCAATCCACTGGACGCAATCGTGGAGGAGGCGAGGCGACGTGGCGTAAAGACCATCATCGATGGGATGAGTTCTTTCGGCGCCCTTAACATCGACCTGAGCCAGCGTGGACCTGACGTCCTGGTCACCTCGAGCAACAAGTGCATAGAAGGGCCGCCGGGAGTGGCATTTGTCATCGCGTCTCGCGAGCTGCTGGAGAATGCGGTTCAAGAACCGAGGTCGTTTGTGCTCGACGTGAGAGATCAATGGCTCTCGCTCGAGCGCACGGGTGAGTGGCGATCGACTCCTCCCACCCACATCGTTCAGGCAACGACAAAGGCCTTGAAGATTCTGCACGAGGAGGGCATCGATGCCAGGCGCTGCAGGTACGAGAAGGTCAGGGACGATCTCCTCAAAGAACTCGAAGGAGTGGTGTCTCCGCTGCTGTCCCCGGACTTGCAGTCGCCGGTCTGCGTCGCATTCAGTGCGCCGTCTGGAATCGTGGACCAGGCAGGATTCGATGGGCTGTATCGCCACTTGGCGGCCCACAACCTTTACGTCTACTCGAAGCTGCATCTTCCGACACGGAGTTTTCGCGTCGGTTGCATTGGGGAAATCCAAGCCAGCTGGATCGAGCAGTTGGGGTGCGCTTTTCGTACATATTTCCGGTCCGGTCAGGCTCGGTTAGCAAGGCCGATGTCGAGCAATGAGGCATGCGGGGCTCGCGTAAAGATGCCGGCTCGAGCGGCCGGGGACCCGCAGCTGCCGTTTTCCGCGGAGACTGCTGTTCTGCATGCGGGCTATCGACGCGACCCGGTAACGAAAGCCGTCGCAGTGCCGATTTACCAGAATACGGCTTATGAACTCGATGGCGATCTAAACCACATTGCTGACGTCTACAACGTCAAGGCCGATGGGTTCACCTACACGAGGATCATCAATCCGACGACCCGCGCGCTGGAAAAGCGCTACGCCGCCGTCGATATGGGAAGCGACTCGCTCGCCGTTGCGTCAGGTCAAGCGGCGACGTTCCTGGCTATCGTCAACCTGTCAAGTGGCGAAGTGGGGGACAATGTCGTCGCCTCTCCCTATCTATATGGCAATACCTGGAACCTGCTCCACAATACATTAAAGCGTCTTGGGATCAGCGTGAGGACGGCAGATCCTCGAAGGCCCGAGACGTTCGAACGTGCCATTGATGATCGCACGATATGCCTGTTCGGAGAGGTGATTTCGAATCCCTGTCTGATTCCGCTTCCCGTCAAGCAGCTGGCGGAGATCGGCCGAAAGTACGGCGTGCCTTTGGTCGTGGACAATACGACGACGCCACTGATATGCCGGCCGTCAGATCTCGGCGCTGCGATTACGACGTACTCAGCAACGAAATATATATGCGGCCATGGCACGACGCTTGGCGGACTGATCGTTGACAACGGCGAGTTTAGCTACCGGAAAGCCTCTCGCTTTCCCTTGTTCAACCGTCCCGACGATGCGCATGGCGGAATTGTCTGGCATAACGCGGTGCGCGATGTCGACGATCTTGGAAAGAGCGAGTTTCTGCTCAAGGCTCGCATGACCTGGTTGCGCGATACCGGCGCGGCCATCGCCCCGTTTGCGAGCTTTCAACTGATCCAAGGGCTTGAAACGCTGCCCCTTCGCATGAAGCAGCACTGCGCGAATGCCAGGATCGTGGCCGACGTTCTCAAGGAGCACCCTAAAGTGCGCCGTGTCTTCTACCCGGGGCTCTTTGAAGGCGCCGATCGGGAAACCGTCGAACAGACACTCAATACTGCATACGGACACGGGGCGATGGTCATGTTCGAAGTGGAGGACGAGCAGGCTGGGCGCAAGTTCATCCAGAACGTCGACTTGATGTATCACGTTTCGAATGTAGGCGATGCCCGAACGCTCGTGACTCATCCTGTCTCGACGACCCACACCACCGTCCCGCGGGAAAAGCGCGAAGCCGCCGGCATATATGGCGGCTCGATCCGACTTTGCGTCGGCATCGAAGATGTCAACGACATCGTACGCGATCTGGACAAGGCGCTTTCCGCAATCTGACAACCAGCAAGGCGATCAGGAAGAGGTTCTCATGAATCAGGCAGACGCTTGGAAACTGAGGTCATCACGCTATGAGGCCGTTCAATTCAGCCGGGAGGTCAATAAGCAGCTCTCCGAGCTGAGGCCCGACAACATCACGGGAGCGGCCTATATTGCCAAAGATTACGCTGTCATCGCAGCGTGCACGCTCGCGACCGTGTCCATCTCATGGTGGCTCTACCCGCTCGCCGTTCTTCTGATTGGTGCCTATCAGCGCGGATTGACAACCATCGCTCATGATGCGGCTCATCGGACGCTCGCGAAGAACACGACCTGGAACTACGTCCTCGGCATTCTGTTCGCTTCCTATCCCTTGTTCCAGCGCCACTGGGCCTACCGGATTTCGCACGTCTATTTGCATCATCCCTATCTCGGGGACCCGGACAAGGATCCCGACCTGAAGTTCTTCCTGGCCAGCGGCGTTTACGACGTGCAGCCTCCGGAGCGGTACGCTTTCAACATGATCTGGAAGCCGATCTTCGGCGGCGCGACAGTGGCGTATCTGAAGTATCTTTGGACCAACCGGTTTTCGATCACAGAAGCCGAGGATCAGAGCCGCTCAGGCATACTTATCGACAAGTATGGCTTCTATCTCTTCTGGATCAGCATCCTGGCCGGGTCATATGCTCTTGGGCTGCTCCATATCGTCGTCCTATTTTGGATCGTGCCCTATCTCACCACGTTTCAGGTCCTCGGCTGGTTTATCGAGCTCGCCGAGCACTCACCTATGTGCGAAACCGAGACGCAGAACGTCTATCTCACCAGGAATCGGAAAGGAAGTTTCCTTGAGCGGGCCATCCTCGGACAGAATCTGGATGAGTACCACCTCGAGCATCACCTTTCGCCGGGTATCCCGTTTTGGCTGTTGCGCAAAGCTCAGAAAATCCGAATGCAGGATCCGAACTACGCGAAGGTTGCCGAGACCTGGGGCGGACTCTTTGTCAAGGGACCCCAAGGTCAACCTAGCGTCATAACTCAGTTGAAAGAGCGAAATCGACGGTTGTATGAGCAGTCCGTTGCCGAGGTCCGCACGCGAGGGCAGGTGGCGTGACGTTGCTACGGCCAGAGCGCGCCCGAGCCGTGGTCGGCGTCACTTCGAACCGTCTTTTGGTGGATGGTGTGCATCGCGACTGGTTGCGGCGCAAATACGTGCAGGCACTCCATCGTCATGCGGGAGTGGCGTGCGTCATATTGCCGACGGTCGACGCGGAAGATGCGAGGGAGGAGGTCGCCCCGGCGATCATAGGCCGGCTCGACGGCCTGGTGTTGACTGGTGATGAATCGAACATCGACCCCGCCATCCTGAGAGCGCCTTCGTCCTTGACGGAGGCTGATCGGCAGGACGTTGAGGTTGGGATCCTTGACCGCCCGCGGGACAGGCTCTCTGCCGTAACCATAGAGAGCGCCATCGCGCTCGGAATGCCTATTCTGGGCATCTGCCGTGGGCTTCAGGAACTCAACGTCTATTTCGGCGGCACACTCCGCCCATCGCTTGCGGAGTGGAGGCCGGAAAGTGGCGCGATGCATGCCGAGAAGCCAGATCGTCCAAGAGACCGTCAGTACGACGCCGCGCACAGCGTCAGGATATGTTCCGATGGCGCGCTCTTCCCAATCGCGCGGACGATCGAAGCGCAAGTCAACTCGCTGCACAATCAAGGCATCGAGGCGCTTGCCCCGGCGCTGAGGCGGGAGGCGTGGGCGCCTGACGGCCTGGTCGAGGCGGCTTCGGTCATTGGCGCGCCGACACTGCAAATCGGCGTGCAATGGCACCCCGAATGGCACGTCTCAACCGATCTCCTCAGCAAGCAACTGTTCAAGACATTTGGTGAGGCGTGTGTTGGGTACTGCAGAGCTAAGAAGCACTAGAGGCGGATTGTGACATTTCAAACCAAACGTGGTCCGTGCAGGTCGAAAGGAGAGTCCCTCGGAGCCGATGCACGCGCCTGGTCCTCCGCGGGCCGTGCGCCGCCGCGCAGGCAGCGATTGACGAATCGCTTCGCTCTAGGAGTTTTCTTTGTGGCGCTTTATGTCGTCGTGAGCGCGGCAGGCGAGGTTTATGCGGCATCGTATTTTCAGCAAGCAGATGTGTTCGTCGCGCTCCTGCTGTCCTTCGCTGTGGTTTGTCTGACGTTCAATCTCCTGGCGCGCCACGAGGGAGGCGAGGCAAGGGTGGCGAAATGGTCGCTCCTGGTCTTCGTCGCGCTCAATGTCGTGACAGCGATCAGCTGGATCGGCCTATTTATCGGATTGAAATACGCTGAACCTGCGATCGTCGTCGCCTTCATGGTGGCGCTCGGGCCCACAGCAACAGTGTGGCTAAACGCACTGATCAGGCGCCAGGGCACCCCTCCAGCATCCGATATTGTCGTGAGCGTTACGATCGCAACGATCGGGAGTTACATGATTTGGATCTCGGCCAGCGGCAACGCGGGCGTGGAGTGGGGTGCTCGATCGTCCTTTGGCATCGTCTTGGCGATCGTGGCCGGCCTATCGCTGGCCCTTACAAATATACTTGTCAAACTGCTGTTCGACCGTGGGTTTTCTGGCCGCCAAGTGCTTGCGCATCGCTTTTATGGAACGATTCTCTTGCTGCTGGGACTGGTCGACCATTCATCTATCGTGCCCGAGATCTCGCAGCATTGGTTTGCGATCGCAACAATTGGACTGTCGACGATCCTTGTTCCTTTGCTCTTGATCCAGCAGGGCATTCGCCGCGTAGAGCCCTTCACCGTCAACATGGTCCTGTCCACCGCCCCTATCATCACCTTCCTGTTCCAGTACTTCGATTCTCGCATCGTGCCTTCGTCACATACGTTCGTTGGAAATGTTCTCATTACAGCTGTCGCTGTCAGCAACATCTACTTGCAGTATCGGAGATCCGCATGAAAGAACGGAATTGTGTAATCGTAGACGCATACTCTACCGGCCGATACCTACCGGAAGAATTCAATCGTTATGGAATTGGAACGGTGCATGTGATGTCGGCTGCACAGATTCCACCCATATTCCAATCGCATTTCAATGCGGATCTGTATGATGAAGTCATTCGCCCCAGCGAGCGCATGGAGTATGACGAGATCGTTGAATATCATCTTCAGGCTCTCCATGGCAGGGAATTTGAGTTCGTTATCGCGGGCTGCGAGACCGGAGTTGAGCTCGCCGATTCTTTGTCGGAGCGGCTGGGCTTACCTTCAAATGGGACCGCGCTATCGGCTGCTCGGCGTGACAAAGCGCGGTTGTCTTGCGCGCTGACCTCTGCAGGCGTGCGATCGATCAGACAAGTCGTGTCCGACAGTGCTGTAGAGTTCGCAAGCTGGAAGCGTGAAGCGAAGTTCGACGAGATCGTGATCAAGCCTCTGAACAGTACGGGCACCGAGGATGTATTTTTTTGCTCGACAGATGCTGATATTCAGCGGGCTCTAAGCGCAATTGTCGGCAAGACGAACCGTGTCGGAGCGCTGAATCGTTTTGCCCTTGGGCAGGAAAAAATAAATGGCCAGCAATACACCGTAAATGCCGTCTCGATCGGCGGGGAAGCCTTCGTTACGGAGGCCTGGACCTATGACACCGTTCCTATTGAGGGGGCATCATCGGTCTGCTCACTTGAGAGGTTGTTGGGGGGCAGCGAACCAATCGTTCAGGAGCTGTCAGACTACTTGGTGCGTGCGCTGCAGGCGCTTCAGATCGTCGACGGACCGGCTCATGCTGAGATCATTGTCGATCATCGGGGGCCGGTTCTGGTGGACTTCGGAGCGAGGCTTCAAGGGACCATGTCGGCAAAAGCACGAACCATGGCGTTGGGGCACAACCATCTGACGCTGACGGCCTGGCGCTACGCAGATCCCAAGGGCTTTGGTGAGTACATGAGGCTGCGCGGGCCCTACAAGCGGCAGGCTCACGCACTATGCGTCTCGCTGATCTCCGATATCGGCGGTGTCGTTGCCGGTTACCCGGGACTCGAAATAATCCGCAAGCTCCCGAGCTTCGCGGATGCCATTGCATTCGTTCCGATTGGTGAAGAGCTGGTTCCGACGATCGACTTGGCGTCGACACCAGGCATCGTTTATCTCGTGAATAGCGACTTGAATCAGCTTGATGATGACTATCGCAAGTTGCGAGCAATGCGGATGGACCAGGTGTTCGATTTAGTGACGCAGGATCGCGACTAATGCCAACTGATGCCAGGTTGACAAGGGCGAATCCAGCCCGCTCGGCGATGATCGGCGTAAGCGACTTCGATGGCGTGCTGCGAGGCAAACACGTCTTAGGTGAAGATCTCTCAGATGGAGATAAAGTTATCAAGTTCTCTGAAGCGGTGCTCGCGTGGGATTGTTCGGACCGGGTCATTCCGGCCAGTTTCACGCAAAAGCCGCTATCAGCATTCGGAGACGCTGATCTGCGTATTCTGTCAGGCACCGGCCGTTCGGTGTCTTATGTCGGCGATCAATATCTCTACCTCGCCGAGTTCACCGGCGCACATGAGAACATCTGCCCGCGCGGTATTCTGCGTAAGGTCCTGAGAAGGGCTGCTGACCACGGCTACGGCTACGCTGCTGGGTTCGAGTTTGAATTTATGCTGTTCAAGGAGAGCGCCGACACAATTGAAGACAAGCCGTTCGGCGAATGGGCCCCTTTAACGCGGGGCCCGTTCGGCTACTCGATTGCGCGCTCTGTCGCGCAACATGAGCTGTTCGATGAGATCTTGGCGCTTTGTGAGAAGGCTAGAATACCTCTCAGCGGGCTGCACTTTGAAACGGGACCTGGCGTGGTCGAAGCGTCACTTCGTCATTGTGATGCGCTGGAAGCTGCCGATCGAGCAACCATATTCAAGTCGATGATAAAAGCCTGGGCGCAAACGCGAGGCATGATGGCTACATTCATGGCCAAGGTTTCCGAGAAATGGCCCGGCCAGTCCGGCCATATTCACATTTCGATGTCCTCGGATGGTCAGAATGCGTTTTACGACAGCGATGCGTTCGGCAACGTCTCGAAGCTTATGAGGCAATTCATCGCCGGACAACTGAAATATATGAATGATTTCTGTGTGCTCGCGGCGCCGAACTTCAATAGCTACAAGAGATTGGTCCCTGGCTGCTGGGCACCAATCTGTCCAAGCTGGGGAGTTGACAACCGTTCCTGCGCGGTTCGGGCCATTCCGGGAGAGCCGTCTGCCCATCGACTGGAGTATAGGCTGGGTGGCGCTGACGTGAACCCATATCTCGCCCTCGCATGTGCCATTGGTTCCGGCATACTGGGCGTCGAGACAGATGTGGCACTACCGGCGTCGATCGTCGGTGATGCAAGCGTCGAGATGTGTCTTCTGTCCGAGAGACTGCCTCAAAGCCTATCAGAGGCAACATCTCGGTTTGCACAGTCTCCAGCGGCCAATGATGTTTTCGGAGAAAGGTTTGTTGAAGCCTTTTCTTGTTCCCGCCGTTGGGAATGGGAAGCCGTTCAACATCGGGTCACCGACTTTGAACGTCGGAGATACTTCGAGATCATTTAGCTTGAGCTCTTCGACAGTTTTCATCTCAGTCCTGTCGTCATCATGTGAATGGCGCCGGAGGGCTGTCTGTGCCGCCGATGTTAGACTTCAATACAGGGCAAATGTGGGTCACTCGTTAAGCGTTTCGATTCATATCGGGGATCCATTCGCATAGCTGCACGCGCGGAACTTTGGATGCAGGAGGTGTGACACGCTGATAGTGCCGTTACCGATGGCACGCGATCCAGGTCGACGTGCAGATCAACGGCTTGAAACCGTTCAAGCGAATGCCAAACTCACGATTGATCACGCCATCGCCACGCTGGAGCAAAACCATCGTCAGATACGAGCGACCATGCAAAAAGATTGCGACGGTTCAGCAGGGCTAAGCTGGAAACCGGCCTCAATCTGATTGAGCAAGACCTCAAGCTCGCCAAATTGAAATCTTTAGAAAGCGACAGCAAGTGCTTGCAAACATCAAAATCGGGGCTGATGGTCGATTTCGGATTGCTCCTTCTGATGACGGCTGCAATTGGCGCTTACTTGATCCATGCTTCCCCGAGCGCGAGCGGATCGTTGGGTGGTCCGCCAAAAGAATCACGAGGTCGAAGACGAGCGCATCGAAAAACGTGTGTTTGAAGCTCTCGGATGCATGTGTAGATGACGCCGCGCGAATAGAACTAAAAGCCGCCAGCGCTGCCTATCGTGGCCTGAAAGTACGTGACTTGGGTCCCCTGATAGACGTGGACTTCAGACAGCGAAACGAGGACAGGGAAGCGGCTCGACGCGCCCTCCTCAATGTGACCGACGCTGTTATCGAACAAATCACCGACACCGAAGACTCAGGATCGGAAGTGCTGTCGCTGGTGCGCGATTTGATTGACGCGCAAGAGTGAACAGACCGTTTTGCCGGAGCTTCGCCTCTCGCGCCCAAGCCCCTCTTTGTGCCGGTGTCCGACGGGCGAATCGCTCGACTCCGGCTGGAAAAATCCGCCTGCATCTCTTGGTGTCCTCTCCGCCGTTACGTCTCGATGGATGCCAGGAATTTAGCCGCATTCTCCGCGGCCACAGCCAAGGCGCGAGAGAGTTTGAGCGCCTGATCCGCCGTTACCCGGAAATGAACGCCGACAACGCTCGCAATGGCGACGGTGATCTCGTCATCGATCTGCTCAACTATGATCGCAGCCGACTCGTCGATTTCGATCTCCTCGACAGGGGGACGTCGTCAGGTGTCTCCGTCATCGCTACATTCTCCATAAAGTCCCTGGCGACAGCATATCGGAGATCTTGGTCCCTCCACCATCAATTCCGGAGTCCCCGCTTGGCAAGAAAGGCGGGATCGACTTCGCGACCGGCAGGCGCCAGGATTTCGACGAGATTGCCGTCTTCGTCGCGGCAACGTCGGATCGTGTATGCGAACCTGCCGAAACTCGGAGTAGGAACGTTTACTGTCGCAACGCGCGGACGCGTCATCCTGGCTCCATGTGCGGGGCCGCCAATAAATTCAACGAGGGTTTTGGTCATGGGATGATCATCCCCGGTCTCTGCGTGGCGGAGATTACGGCCCGCGACAATCGAGAGCCATCTGCCAATCTTAGCTCTCGAGGAAGTCGCTCTCCTCGAGCCGTGCTCGCCGGTCAAGCTTACCGCCGGTCCGGACGCCCGGCGCATGTTCCAGAAGGCCAGCGCGTCTGCGAGCGTCGGCGAATGAACGATAGGATTAAGGCAGTCGACCTCGATGCAGGCGATCCTTGCCGTCAGGACTAGCTCGACCTCGGGCATCTCGCCGCAGAACGGGCAGGCCTTGGCGCGTACATCGCCGCGCAGCGCGGCCCGTTCGTGCGTTATTTCTCTCTCCGGCTTATCGGTCATAGGCGGGGCTCTGGTACGTGGGCGGGGCCGGAAGCGGAGTTTCTGTCCCGGCTTTACGGCGATGTGCTCCGGGGTCGGCGCCTCCTCCGGCACGGTGGTGATCGCGCTCGGCGTCTTCGCTTATCGCTTGTCTGGCCTCTCAGGAGGTCCGGAGTTTGGACGCCACACGCGCAATTTCCTCATTCGCTGAACGACAGCGAGTTCGCTTCTCTCGAGTAGGATAGAAATGCGCTTCGGTATTTCGTTGTTTGACGTGAGTTCGAGCAGGCGCTTGTCCTCTTCCTTGCTCCATCGTCTAGACCGGTTCCTAAGCACGATATGATTGACTTTCATTCCTTCGCCTTGGCCGTTGGGTGGAACGCGATTGCAAGACTAGCAGTCTCCGGCGCGCCAGTCCGCGTTGTGAGGGCGGACCATCTCGCGATGAGCACATTTGATCAAGGCTCGCTCGAACCAAGTGCCAGTATCGAATGATGCGGTAAGCGTTTGCATGGCGGCGAAACATAGCTATTCACAAAATCCCAAGTCGCATTGCCAGCGGCGACTCCGAGGAAAATGCCTAACATGACAGTATTGCGAATACACTGACCATATCGGTCTTGGGCAAATACCAAGCGTACCTTAGCATTGCAATCACGGCGATAATCAGCGCAAAGAGATTGTCATCCGCTGTCTTTCTGCACGGTGGGTGGAAAGAGCACTGGCTGGCGGCCACAAGGCAAGCCTCATGTTCCGCGCCAATTCGATGCAGCGCCGATACAGTTTGCTCCAAGAATGTAATTGGGTTGGCGTATTCACGGCCGAATGAAGTGGAAGGGGCCGACTACCCAATCAACCTCCGACGCTGAGATCGTCAAAGCGAATCGAAGATGACGAAGTTGTCTTTGTTTTTGACGGTCAGCCCTTGAGCCTTGAACCCGCGGTTGCTGAGTGGCCTGATGGCCGCAAGGTTCATCAAGGCGCCACGATCGGTGAAGACCTTGACAAAGACGAAGGCTGCCTGCGCGGCTGGAAAACTCTGACAAGTTTGAGGCTTGTAGCATCGCTGTTCTAAGTTGACCGGGGTGCATCGCGCCCCGCAAGTTCCCGAATTCGAGGAATTGATCGTGGCCGTCAGCTTTTGGTCAGGGGACGGGGTTAGTCAGGCACTGCCCGAAAGATGCCTGGGCAGTTTCCTTCACCGGTCATGCTCGATCAGGTGGAGGGGCAATGTCGTAGCGTTTGACGAACACATATGGCACCTCGCGCGCGACGTTGATCGGCAAGTCGTTAATAGACAAATCACATATGTCCAAATGCCGCATGACTATCGCAGCCTTAGTGTTATCGTTCGGTCCCCGTCGGGCGCGAAGGGCGATACCGGCGAGATAGCGGAAGGACAATACAAGGTCGAGGATGGATACGTACTGCTTAACAAGTTCAAGGATAGTGGCGTTGCGTATCAGGCCGCCCTTGGCAAGGACGATGATCCCGCCGCTGTCGCGAAACGACTCTTGAAATCCTGGTGGCAGACGCAGGACGTTTGGGGCGGGAGCCTGGAGCCGCCTAAGCGGATTGCTTGAGCCAATATTGGCGCGTTCCGGACCGGGACGCCGTGGCTGGACCGCAACCGCAGGCGCGAAATGAAGAGATCTCGTGCCAACGGTGTTCTTTTGCTTCTTCCCAGCGGACGATCTCTTCGTAACCGTTGATGAGCGGGACTGGAAGTATTGGGGAGGCCGCGCGACGCGAATTCCGCATTGACGCGACCGTCTCCGGTCTCACGACCGCCATCGAGGACGTGATCGGCGCGGCCCGAGAAAACAAAGGGAATGATACAATGGCTACCATCGGCACCTTCACCGAAAGCGCTCGGCAATCCCGAAACGGCCCTCGAGCAGCGCGCCGAACGCTCGAAATGGCCCAGCATGCCGTCACGGCAGACGATGCCGACGTCTATCTGTCATTCGCCGCTGAACTCGCAGATTCGGTCAGGCCCATCGTGCTGTCTTATTTCCGCACTCCGCTGGACGTCGCGGCCAAATCCGACGCCAGTCCGGTGACGATTGCCGATCGAGCCGTCGAGCTGCGTCTGAGGGAAAGGATCGAGGCGCGCTTTCCGGAGCATGGCATCATCGGCGAGGAGATCGGAAACAAGCCAGGTGGCGCTTTCACCTGGATCGTCGACCCGATCGACGGCACCAAGAGCTTCATCAGCGGCTTTCCCCTGTTCGGCACGCTGATCGCGTTGACCTATCAGCAGCAACCATTCTGCGGCCTGATCGACGTCCCCTTTTCGGGCGAGCGGTCGATGGCGAAGCCCGGCGTAGCGCGGTTCGGCGATGGATTGGCACGGACCAGCGCATGCGAGAGCGTCGCCGACGCACGCTTCTACACCACATCGCCTGACATGTTCCGCAAAGGCGAGATGGAGTCATTCGAGCGGCTGTCGCGAGCTGCGCGGATGCGCCGTTTCGGCGGCGATTGCTACGTCTATGGCCTGCTTGCGTCGGGACACTGCGACATCGTTCTCGAAACGGGGCTTCAGCCATATGACTACATGGCGCTGGTGCCGATCGTGCAGGGCGCCGGCGGCTGCATCACCGATTGGGAGGGATGCCCGCTCTCGATTCACTCGGAAGGGTGCATCTTGGCAACCGCAACGCCGCGGCTTCATGCCGAAGCGCTCGCCTTGATCCGGGGATAACCACCGATCATGCCCTACAGGACAACCATCGGAGGGACGGTCTTCGTAAACCTGATCCAGCTCATCAAGTTCTACAAGGAAAACCCCAAACTGCTGAAGCGTTGATCCTGCGGCCTACGCCGCATGGTTACAGACTATCATGCCCAGAGGACGAAGCCGAAGACGTGATGCGCGACGCTGTAGCCGAGCGCGTGGCCTCGCAGGACGCGAGGCGTAGCATCGATGCGGCTCAGCGCGATCAGATGAGGGCGTAGCCGCCACCGACCAACGACGAGGTTGGCGTAGTTCAGCGCTGACCAGGACGCTCTTCGCCAATTGGCGATTGGCTCGGTTCCGGGATTCCCTTATTGCCGACGATATCGAGCGAGCCATAGCCGCTTGCGACGGAGAAAGCCGTGTCCACAGGCATCGTCGCTGTTTGGACGTACGCATCCGGTCAAGCTCCGCCCGCGGACAGCACGATGTGAAACACATTGCGACCGGCGCTATCCCCCCGGTACCAACGGTGCGGTAAACCGACCATGGTCATGGCGTCACCGGTGCCTTCCATCGCATGAAGGCCCCGAAGCATTAGGATAGAATAGTTTCACTCGTATCACTGGAGGCGGCGATCTGCTGGGCGAGCATGATACCCCGCGCCATCTCGTCGTCCCGGTAGACAAAGTCGCGGGCCTCGTCGGCCACCGTTACGAAAATCGCTGCGATCAGTTCCGGTTCCGGCGGCAGCGGGATATATTCCTTGGCGCCGGCACGGATCGCCGCGGCCGCGGCGCGGGCGTCGTTGGTGATGCCGCAGGCGACGATCGGCACGTAAATGTGCTCGGCTTCCAGCCGCATTACGAGGTCGCGGATGTCGAGCCCGACGTCGACCAAGAGCAGGTCGGCACCCTCGCCGCCGCGCAAAACCCGCATCGCCAGTTCATAATCCTCGGTCTGGGTAACGGTCGCGCCATTGTCGATGGCGATCTTGGTGGCTGTCGTGAGCTGGCCCTTCAAGGTGCCGACAATAAGAAGCCGCATGCTATTATCCTATATGTCTGTTCGCGTCGTCCACGACGCGAGTCTATGAAACGTCACAATATGCTTTGCATTGTCATGATGACGCCGAGCTTATCTTTCAGCACCACCTCGACGCCACTAGGCGGTGATTCCTCAGTCAATCTACGTATGGTTGCTGAGTACCGGCCGCGGGTCAAGCTCAAATCTGCACTGTGCGGTGCGCCCGGAGCACCACTTCTATTGGAGTATCAATCGGCGTCCCAAAATTGCAGGCCGAATGACACGGCATAAACGGCTTAACGACGTCGATACGAAGACGGATTGGCGAGCTGGGCGGGCTCCTTGTAGTGATCCAGAAGTATCACCAGCTCCCCTCTTCAATTCGAATTTCTTCGATTTTCACGAGGGATGGATATATGTCCTCGGCGTGGGAGTTGTCGTCGCAATGAGCTTATAAAGTCAACGGCGGGCCGCAATCCGCGCCCGCTACACTCATTCGCGAGGCCGCGTGCGATCCATCCAAAAAAGATACCGATGTAGCGGAAACGAAGACGGCTAAAGCAAGCGCCACTCGTCCGGCCAGCAAGAAGCCCATGACGCCTCCTGAGTGTGCTCCTATGGCCATGACAGCCAACAGCACAGGATAAAATTGCTCATTATCACTCTCACCCGGGTGAGATTACTCCGTATCGCTCGTCCGGCTCTCGGCTCTTTTCTTCACGCGGCGGACCAATCGGATTGGAGGGGACTGTATTCGCTCATTGTGCAAGGGCCTCCACTTTGGCTGACCGTCCAACAAATACCCCGCCCCATGGAGGCTCCATGGAGCCAAGGGCGGGGCCGCTCCGCCTGCCCCACAAGGGCGGGGAGCCACGCTGCCGCGAACCGCGCGCTACTATGCAACGCCCGGCTTGTTAGGGCGCGTACTCATCTGTGGACGCCCCGCCGGATGCAAGCGGTATTTTAGAGGAAGATTGGCACGTAGTCGGATGCTGCCATCTGTCCGGCCTCTGATGCAGCGATGGAGCTGCGGGCCTGTATGGGAGTTCGCGGACCGGAACCAAATCATAAATGTGTGCTCCAGGCACGATGAGTACATCTGGTTCTTCCAGCCCCGTCTCGCCGACTGTTGCGCCATACTCTCCTTCGACCGACTGCACCTGCGACGACCTCAGGCCCGCCAGGCTCACGCCTTGGCGGCGACCGGAGCTCTGTAGTTTTCCTGCTTTACAAGTAGCGCCCAGACGATCCGCGCCATCTTGTTGGCGAGCGCCACCGTTACCAGCATGCGCGGTTTGCGAGCCAGCATCTGTTCGAGCCACGACCCCTTTGGCGCGCCCCGTTTGCTTGCCTGCTGCACTACGGCGCTGCTGCCGATGATGAGGAGGCGCCTGAGCGTGCGTTCGCCCATTTTGGATGTCCCGCCGAGCTTCTGCTTGCCGCCCGTAGATCTTTGAAGGGGCGTGAGACCGAGCCAGGCCGCGAAGTCACGACCTTTGGCAAAAGTCTCGGCCGGCGGTGCTAGAGCGGCGATCGCGGTGGCGGAGATCGGGCCGATGCCAGGAACGGTCATCAGCCTGCGCGATACTTCGTCCTCGCGAGCGCATCGCGCGATCTCTTTGTCGAGATCTGCGATCTTGCCGTTGAGGCCGGCGAACAGGTCTAACATCAATCGGAATATGGTGTGGGCCGCTTCGGGAAGCGAGCTGGTCATCGCTTCTACCTCGATCAGATCAGCAAGCGTCGCCACATGCGACGGCCCCTTGGGTGCAATCCAACCATATTCAGTGAGGTGCCCCCGGATCGCGTTGATGAGCTGGGTTCGCTGCCGCACTAACAGATCACGGGTCCGAAACACCAGGCCCGCCGCCTGTTGCTGTTCGCTCTTCACGGCCACGAACCGCATGCTCGGCCGCTGCGCCGCTTCGCATATCGCTTCGGCATCGATCGCATCGTTCTTTTGCCGCTTCACGAATGGTTTTACATAGGCGGGCGGGATCAGCCGAACTTCATGGCCAAGCTGGGTCAGCTGACGAGCCCAGTGATGTGCTCCACCACATGCTTCCAGCGCTACCGTGCAACTCGGCTGCGCCGCGAAGAAATCCAGCAGCTTTCCTCGGCTGATCCGCTTGCTGAACATCGCTCGACCCCGCCCATCCGCTCCGTGAACGTGAAAAACGTGCTTGGCGATATCCAGACCGATTGTGATAACTTCTGACACGGACGCCTCCCTTAAGTGGTGCTCAACACCTCCACTTTGGCACATCGATGCGGTCGGGCGGGGCGTCCACCCCATCATAAATCTTCGTCGATGCCGGCTTCGCTCTGGTACCCGCCGCCTTTGTGCAACCGCAGCAAATGACGCGATGAGCCACTTGGTGACCTCACTGGCTTCCGAACTGTGTCTCATCATGAGGCTACAATTGCTCGACCTGTTCGCGCAAATGGGAGAGGTGCCGTATAAGCGCCGCCAGCTTCTGCTCGAAATCATCCTTGATCGGTCCGGCCGGCAGTCGGTCGCGAATTTTGTCGGCGCCAATCAGGGCTGTCTGGAGATGGCCCACGGCGGTCCACAGCCTCGCTTTCGTGAGTCTGTCCAGTGCCTCCGCGAGAACGCGCTCACCTTCTTGGACCTCGAACGGTAATAGCGGCCGACCAGCTGGCTTGAAATGAACGACCGTCCCCATGGCTATCTCCAGATCTATTTTGGATTGCGGCGTGATTGTTGAATATGCGGCACTGGAAATGGCTCGAAATGCGCGCTTAAGCGGCCTGGATGGCAGAGAGAAATCTCTGGACTTCGTGTTCCAAGCGACTGCGTTCTCTCGTGAGAGACTGCGCGGACGATAGCACCTGCGAGGATGCTGATCCTGCCTCGACTGCGCCCTGTTTTACTTCAGTTATGTTCGAAGCGACTTGTACCGTTCCCCGGGCGGCATGCTGCAAGCTGCGCGAAATTTCTCCGGTCGTATTGGCCTGCTCTTCCACGGCAGCGGCAATTGCGGCCGTAATCGCCGAGATGCGATCTATTGTTGTGCTGATATGTTTGATCGCGTCGGCGGATTCCTGCGTTGCGATTTGTATCTCGCTGATCTGCTCGCTTATCTCGCTGGTCGCCCGCGCGGTCTGGCCGGCGAGGGCTTTAACTTCGGAAGCAACGACCGCAAAGCCCCTGCCGGATTCTCCAGCCCGCGCCGCTTCTATCGTCGCGTTCAGAGCCAACAGGTTGGTTTGCCCTGCGATGGTCGTGATAAGGCTGACAACATCGCCTATGCGCGTTGCTGCCGCGGACAATTTGTTGATCCGATGATTGGTTTCTGCAGCCTGACGAACCGCTTCGCTCGCGACTTTAGTCGATGCCTCAACCTGTCGGCCGATCTCGCTAACGGACGATGTCATCTCCTCAGTAGCGGACGCAACAGTCTGAACGTTGAGAGATGCTTCTTCGGAGGCCGCGGCCACTGTTGCCGAAATATGCAGGGCTGTATCAGCAGTCTTAGATAGAGTCTCTGCGGCCGCTTCCAGTTCGCCGGAGGAGGTGGATAGCGCGGCGACGAGTTCGCCGATCATTGATCGGAAGCCGCCAGTAATCTGGTCAATCCGCTGACCGCGTAAGATCTTAGCCTCGGCCTCTGCTGCGGCAAGCTTGTCCGCGGCTTGCTTTGCGATGAGGGACTCTTTGAAGACCTGCAGGGCAGCGGCCATTTGGCCGATCTCGGTATGCTTGGCCCGGCTATGGACCGCCACGGTAACATCGCCGTTGGCCAATGCCCGCATCGGCGCAATGATGGATCTAATCCCCATTGAGATGTCGCGCAACAGCAATAGGCCGACGATAGAACTGAGTACCAAGGTGAGGACAAGAGTCCCAACAATGAGAGCAAACGCGAAGGCATAGGTCTGCTCAGCACTTTGACCGGCGGCCGCTGCACGCTTGTTGTTGATGTCCATTGCCTTCAGCAGGGCCTGTCCGCTGTCCTGACGCAGCGGTTGCATTTGATGAACGATCAGATCGCTGGCTGTGGCAATATCATTCCTGCGGGACGCAGAGAGCACGTCTGGAACTTGCGCGACATACGCGCTCCAGAGTTGTTGGAAGTCCGTGTAAAGCTTGCGCTCTTCCGGAGAGGAGAGCAGCAGCTCGTAGGCGGCGCCCTCCTTTTCGATGTCGCGCGTCAGGTCGGCAAGAAGCTTCTCGGCTGAGGCTTTCTTCGCGGAGTCGGATTCCAGAATGTGATCCCGCACGACGCTGCCATATCGGATGGTGTAGGCTCTGAGGTTACCGAGCAGGCGGACCGCGGGCAGCCAACGGGATTGGAACTCAGCGACGCCCCCCTGGATGAGCCGCATGTTGCTGATGGCGAGCAGGCCAGTGCCGCCGAACACGAGAAGGAGCAAAGAAATAACGACGACGAGTTTGCTCCTGATCGAATAGCGCGAAAGCATGGCAAGGGACTCCTGCGAAATGAGCGACAGCACAAATGGAAAATATTGGAAGACGATGTTTCCTAAACGTCGTCATGCTGCAGGCCATCCAGTAAATTTTTTACCAAGATTTAGTTGAAATGTTTGTTACAGCAATCATTGATTGCACATCTTTTGCGCAAGTCGGGCTAGGATTTAGGCTGTTTGGAAATCCCTGGAGCCTGCGTAGCAGCGGACATCGCGCATCGATGGAATCGGGCGGATTCATGGGCGTTTCCACCGTGAGCGATGACCGCGGCCAGGCCAGGACGTTGCGTTTGGCCGGCCCCCTGTGATTCAAAATCGCCGCGCACTGGGGGCTCGAATCATGCGCTACGAACTCGCCGACCATGAATGGATCGCCATAAAGCCCCTGAACAGGACCATCTGGTCGATATGCTCGGCAAGCTCCATGGCGTCGACCGCCAGCTCGATATCCATGTTGCCCTTGACCTTGCGGCGGCCGCTGGCGTCGATGAATTCCTTGGTCAACTTGGTGACAACCGTGTAGCCGTTATACCTGAGCCAATCGATGAGCGGCCTGATTGGCGAACATCCCTGTTCCTCGCAGCACCGTGCCGCGGCTCTGAAGCTCCCCGAGCAAGCGCGTGTAGGTCAATGTCGAAGCCAAGCGCCTTGCAGGTTGCGTAAAGGTTGGCGCCGTCGATAAAGAGCGCGATTTTGTCGAATGGTGACATTGGCGTTTGACCGCTCCCACCACTCATTCGCCTAGGCCGCGTGTGATCCATCAAAAAAACGGTTGAAATGAGCGCGCCGCGCCAGATCAGAAGCAATCGCTGCCATCAGCTACAACAAGACGCGCGCTTGATCAGTTCATCCCGTCATCAATGTGTCTCCTGGCCTATCCTATGCTTCCAACTAAAAATTAAGAGCCCTGCCTCATGGAGCATAAGGGCAGGGCCGCTCCCCGTGCTCCCCAAGGCGGGAAGCCACGCTGCTGGGAAACAGCGCACCAATTCGACGTCGCTCAGAGACTCAGCGGGCGTTCCGATTGTCGCCCCTCGTCGCTCTTTACGACGTTGCGCAAGACAATTTCGGAAAGCTCCACAACCAGCTGTTTGAGACGCGCAATCTCTTGCTTGCAGCGCCTCAATTCGCGCTGGTCATCTGTCATCTCCGATATTCCAGGGTGGCTGCTATTGCTGTCTTTCATGTTAGGACCATCGGACCAGCGTCACCTTCCGAACAGCAAGGGATGACTTCACCATACGACGCTAGGGTCGGACTCCAGCGACAAATACCTTAGTCCCGCGGACCGTGCTACGACAGATACAGTACGTAACGAACGAACAATTTCGTTTCTCGCCTGAGTCCGTCACCTCGGCGGTGCGTTTCGTACAAAAGGCATCATAAACATCACGATCGCGCCGTCGGTAACGTATAGAACGAAATCCGCATCTCCCGTGATATCGAATCCGTTGACGACCTCGGCTAACGATTTGATGGCCTTCTTGAATCTAGCGATGATATCTGAACACTCCCGCTCCATAGTTCCTAGCACAAGCACTTGAACAGGCCGTCCTGCCGCAATCGTCGAAAGCCCGCGCGAAGGTAGCGAACGTGGTTACGTAGCCCTCCACGAAGCTGATCATCGGCAAGTCCGCACGGATCGAATGCGCTAAGGCCTTGGCCGTTCCGTGACCGACCGCGCTGCCCCCGAGGTCCGCAAGGCCCGCCGGTTGAGCGGTCGACCTTCGCGATCCAACGGCCGGCGAAGGTACACGGCGGCGTAATGTTCGCGGCCCAAGGAGAGCCTTGCCGGCGAGGACGACGAACGCCTCCTTGGGAGCGTTGGCCATCAGGCACGCCAGCAGGTCGGTGCCGCCCTGCGATCGCGCCTCGACGAGAGACCACAGTTCGTCGGCGGTTTCAGGATAGCGATCGGGAGCTGGCAGAGGATCGATAGAGACGACCGGCGTTTCCTTGAGCCACTTCGACGCGACTCCGGTCAAGTTCGTGCAGAACCTGCCAGCGTAGCCCTTGTCCGGGAATACGAAGACCCGCCCTTCCATCAGAGCCGCGCGGCCGAGCATCGACTCGTTGGTACCCTCCGTGCCCGGCATGACTTCGACGCGAAGATCGGATCTGTTGGCCCAGTTCAGCCAGTAGAGACCGAAATCCTCGCGGAAGTCGTCGTCGTGCTGCCGAGTCTCGTTCTCGGTGAGGAGCTTGAACGCTTCGGCGAGCGCCGCCTGTACGGTCCGGACGCGATCGCCCGGCACCGGCGGCGCTGGCATCCGGCGACTTCGTGGCGTTCGCGTCCTTGAACCATTTCGTGTTGGCGAGCGGATCGGATGTCCTCCACTTGTCGCCGGCTGCGATTTCGAACCACTTCTTCTCCGCGTTCGTGATGGGATCCGTGGTGCGGTTCTCGCGGTAGACCGGCACGTCGACGTGGTAGCCTTCCTGCTTGTAGTAGACCCGCACACAGTTGTTACGGGGTTCGGACTGGTCGGCGAAACGCTTGTCCTGCAGCGCGTCGCTGACCATCTTTCTGGCGTCTTCGGGGGACTGGTCATCGCCCTGGTCGTTCTTCAGGCTGTGTTTGAAGTAGACCCCGTCATCGACGTCATAGTCGCCGCGGTCGTGCAGGATCATGGTCTTCATGGCGTAGGAGCCCTGCGCGCGCGACCCGATCGCCTTGGGGCTGCTGTTGCGCTCGAGGCCAGACTTGAGCCCGGTTGATCTTGGCCTTACCGAAGATATCGGCGCGGTCGTCCTTCGACATGCGCACAGCGGCGCGCTCGAAGCCGGACACCTGTTCGCTGCAGTCCTTCATTTCGCCACCTCCATCTATACGCCGGTCTTCGGCATCGCGGGCAGGCCCATCATCAGGGCCTTCACCATCCGTCCTTCGGGATTGTTGGGATCGTCGCAGGCGCTCTTGGCGAGATCGGCGTCGTTGCTTGCCTGCTGGATCAGGCGGCGGATGGCCTCGGGGCGCGCGTCGTCGAGCGCCAGGATCTTCATCGTGTCCGCCGGCACGTCTTTGCTCGGGAAGCGCAACCTGGTGACCGGCCGTCCCAATGCCGTCAGCGTGTTGCCGATGAAGCGCGCCATGTTGTCGAAGGCGAACTCCTGCGCGGTGATGCTGAGCCCCACGGCTTCCGCTCCCATCTTCAAGCCGAGGATCGATTGAGCAGGCAAGCAGCGCAAGAAGCAACGGTGATGCTGTAAAGCCCCGCTTCCTGGCGTCCGTTAGATCATGCCCAAAATGATGAAAAGTCCGATCTCAACCAGCAAGACCGTCCCTGTCATCGCGGATATGAGAAATAGATCCCCCGCCGATAGGAAGTGCATGGTTCGCCTCGCAATTTCCCCGAACCATTCCTAGCCTAATCCAAATTTAAATAATTTGCACGATTTAAATTGTTTAATTGGCATTATGTGTTATTTTATTTCTCGATTTAATAGCGCAATATCGATGATGGAACTTGCAATTTTATTGGAGTTTCCTGGGGTATGAGCCGCTCCCCGTCGATTGTGCCTCCTGTGGCAGCAGACCAAGATGTCTACCTTGTGGTCGAGGAATTTGCCGGCCGGCGAGCCTGGTGCGAAACAGCCGAAGAGGACACCGGTCGCGCGACGCTGATGCGGGACCTGATGGACGGCTTGTATGAGCATCCCACTCGCATCGTGGCCTTCAACACGACAGAGGGATGGTCGCGCGATGTAACCGTAGAGATCGCCGATGAGCTACGCCGCCGCCTTGTCGAGCACGAAGTGCCGGCATGCGTCCTGAAGTTCGTGGAGAGAGCGGCGAGGCGCTGAGGCAGGGATTCGCAATTTCGCGCCGAACTATTTATCTGCTCGGTATGTTTAAGGCATACAAGCTGTGCCTGGCGACCGCCGGCAAGCAGGTCCCATCCGGACCGGACTGGATTCACGAGGTGAAGCACGACGGCTACCGGATGCTGGTCATCCGGGAGGATAAGCGTGTGCGCCTCCTATCCCGTAACGGCAGCGACTGGACAAAACGGTATCCCTGGATCGCAGATGCCGCGCTGAAAAACCGGCAGAAGCATTTCGTGATCGACGGCGAGGCCGTGATCCTGGGCGTCGATGGCATCTCAGATTTTAACGCGCTGCACTCGCGCAAGCACGACCCCGAGGTGCAGCTCTACGCCTTCGACATCCTCGCAATGGGGAGCGACGATCTGCGGTCGCTGCCCCTCCACATGCGCAAGGCCAACCTGGAGAAGCTACTGGCACGCCGGCCCGATGGGATTACTGTGGCGCCCTTCGAGCGCGGCGAAATCGGGCCGGACCTCTTCCGGGCAGCCTGCCGAGATCGGCCTTATCGCGGTGGCCGGCAAAAGTTCTGGATCAAGGTCAAGAACCGCAGCCACCCCGCGATGGAGCGGGAGCTTTGACGCGCTGTCCTGCTGGTGGCGGAAAACTCGATACAGGAGGAACAAACAGGGCGCGCACGAATCGTTAATCGGTCAGCCGACGTCCTCTTAGTGTGCAGGACCCATGCGTTACGTGGCATATGCAGTCGATCTGTGGGGCGTCACCCATGCGACCTATGAGCTGGAGTGCGACTGCGACGATGATGCTAAGCGTCGAGCTGTGAAATTCCTCGAAGCGCACCCCGTGATAGAAGTCTGGAGCGGCCCTCGGCGGGTCGCACGGTTTACGGCTGATACCGCAGGCGGGGCCACAGCTACGGCAGAAGCCAACCAGCGCCAGAGAACGGGTTAGGAATTTGCTTCAAGCAACTCAGCGACAATCAGCAACAGCGGTCGTTAGCCAAAAGTACAATTCAATTCTTGGGAACCGGATCCTTCCGGAGCGCGTAATTCCGGATTGCCCAGGTAGGCCGCGGGAATGGAATGAACGAGTTGCCGGTAGTCCTCCTAGCCGAGGACGAAGAGGAGTTGCAGCATATCCTTCAAGAAGCCTTGAGAGATGCAGGCTTTGACTTCACTTCGGCTGCTTCCGGTGAGCAGGCAGTAACCTTGCTGAAAAGTGGCGTGGTCCACTACAGAGCACTGGTGACCGATATTAAACTCGACGGCCGAATCGATGGGTGGGAGGTCGCGCGACAGGCCAGACTGATCGATCCGGCCTTCCCCATCGTCTACATGAGCGGTGGTCATGCTGGCGAATGGCCCGTGCAAGGCGTGCCCAATAGCATCCTGCTGCAAAAGCCGTTCGCGCCCGCGCAGCTTGTCACCGCCATTTCGCAACTCTTGAACGTCGGCAGCTCTATGCTGGGCCCGCCCCAACCATCGCCTTAAGCCGATCGGCGAACGATCCGACGCCGGGGCCCGCGCGCAGCACCATCGGCCCCATACCCATCAACGCGCCGAGCAGCAAATAGGCCCACTCGACCGTCGTCCCGCTCGACGGATATTGCCAGCGCGGCTCATAGGCCGCCCGATGATCAGCACGATCAGCGGAATTCCGAACTGGTGATAGACCAGCACGAATAGCTGCGAGAGCACGGCGGTCGCCCACACGCGCTGCATCAGCGGCGATTGCGCCAGCGCGCCCATGAACGCCTGATAGATTTTCGCAAGCGCGTCGATGTGCGCGACTTCGATCTCCTTGACCACGCCGAGCATCGCCTCGTAAAGACGGGTCCTCAATTCCTCGATCGAGATTTGCTTGTTCTCGTATGCCTTGAAAGCTTCGAGAAACCTGTCGAGCACGCCGTTGATGATCGACATTCCGAATTGCGAGAAGATCGCGGTCAGCATTGATCAGCCTTTCGGCGGCGGGACGCTCGTATCCACGAGCTTCACCACGTCAACGTGCCCGACATCGGGGACATAGGCTTGCGTCTGGACCACTTCGGTGCCGCGCCCGTCGAATGAATTCCGAGATGAAGCCATTGACGATCAGCCAATAGAGCAGCCAATCCGGATGATCCTTGAAGATCGGCAGCGGCGACAAATCCGTGCCATCGCGGCCGACAAGATCGTCATGCCCGAGAAGCCTCGACGACATCGCCCGCGCCGAGCTTGTACAGTTCCTCGCGGACGCCACCGATCCGGAGCCGGAAATCCTCGGTGTCGCGATCATGGCCGTGCCTCAAGTCGGATTGCGGTTTTGATACCAAAGCAGCCACGTCAGGATGCCGGCGGCGATGAATGCACCGCCGATCAGCAGCGAGCTCAATGCGGGCATTCGAGATAGACCGCGCGCGCCGCCGCCATCGGCGTCGCACTCGGCGGCCAGCGCATCAGATTGAAGCGCGGGACGAAATATTCCTCGCAATGCGGACACGGCTAGCACCAGTGGTGCCGGGTGCCTTGCTGCCAGAGTTGCCAAATCGGGCTTTCGATATCTTCCGACATGGCAACGTCCCAAAAGACCAGCTTGCTTTTTTGGTCCTCGACCGCTGCGACCTGTCCTCTTTTCGACGTTGACGTGACCACGCAAACAAAGTCGGCATAGGTATCGCCGCGCCGCTCGACCAGGCCGAGCGGGCCACCTTGCTGGTTCACGTTCGTGACCATTTCATCGTATTCGTCGATCAGCGCGAGTACGGCCGGATCGGACTTGAGGGCGGTCGATGATCCCGAATGCGCGAGGCGGAACGGCACGCCGCCGATCATCTTGCGCGTTTTCGTCATCCGCTTGCCGCGCGCCAGCTTCGCGGTCAACGTCGGCGATTGATCGAGCAACGCCAGGACGCGCGGCTCGAACTGCTCGGTCAGGAATTGCTTGTTCGGTCCGACGTACAGGATCGGGCCCGGCCGCTGGTCGAGCCGCTGGCCGGCACAATCGAGCATCAATTCCGACTTGCGGGTCTGCGCGCCGAAAACGAGCACCGCGCGGCGATACTTGCCGCTGGCGATCATCCGCTCGGGCGCGACAACGTAAGGCGTAAGCGTCGGATCACGCGGCCCGGGGACCGCCGCCGTCTGCGGATATATCCGGTTCTCCGCCGCCCATAGATCGGGCGATGCTGGACGCGACGGCCTCGCTAGCAGCGCGAGCTTCTGCCACAGCGCGTCCCCTTTCGGCGGCAATATCTGCCACCCTTTCGAGGATGTCATTTACAGCGGTCTCGATTGTTTTCCGGAATTGCAAATCGCGCGTGACGCGCGCCGGCAGGCCGGCGGTCTCCGCGCGAAATAACCCGATCATCTCCTCGACGATCGCCATTGCCTCGTCGATCTCGATCAGGCGACCTTCGCGGACCGCGTTGCGCAATTCGATCTCGCGCGCTCGTGCATCGCGCACCCGGCTATCGGCCGCGCTCTTTTGCGCGCGCCGGTCGCTGTCATTGCGAAAGCGGATATAGCCTTGCACGACATCGACCAGAAGAAACTGGTCGCGGCCTTGCTTCTCTATCCATCCTTCCTTTGACAGCTGCCGGATGCGCTCCGGGCTCACCATGAGGAGCCGCGCGGCAAGGGCCGATGCGATCAGTTGGCCACGCCCGGCGGCGCCCGTATCCGGCCCCCGGGGCGCGCTTTGGGCACTCGCCTGGCCCGATTCCCGGCTGAATTCTCGCCCACCAGTCGCGCCCCTACTGGCACCGTGGCCTGTCCTGTACCCCTTTGATCTTCCGACATTATTTCTCTCTGGCGACTGGGCCAAAAGGATCTTCCAACCACCAACCAGTGGCCTAGTTCTGGGCCTTCCCCCGGGGCTTTGGCCCAAGGGCCGGCGCCGCCGGGGCGAACAAGGAAAGGTGTTTGGGAAAATGACGAAGCTAACCCCGGCCGATTTGGCTCACTTCACCGGTACCGGCGAATGGTATCGCCACGGGCTCAACCGGCGCATGCTCTACACGGACGCCGTGCAGTATCTCGCCGAAAAGGCCGGAGCCTATTGGCTGCTCGACAAGATCGCTTGCCTGCAACTAGCGCGCGCCTCGTTTGCGATGAAGGCAGCGATAATGGGGCCATTATCTATTCCGAGGACATCGATTTCACCGATTCCCCGCTCGATCAAATCACCATTTGGGTCGAGGACGATGTCATCCTGCTGCCGAGCGAGCACTGATGATGAGCCGGCTGGGAAAAGGCCGAGGCGCTCGCCGCGCTCTCGCAGGGGATCAACGCATGACGCAATTTTCGGACATCGATATGCTCGCGGTGGAAGCGATCCGGAAAGCGGATCACTTCACCGCCTCGCTGTTTCTCGGGCGCGGCCAATATCGGATCGAAAAGCGACCCACCGTTCTCGCGGCCGTGCAAGCCGCCCGCGAGATCGAGCAAGACCCGGCGGCGCATAACCGCCGCGCGCTCGTTTACGCCATAGCGCCAGACGGTCCGGCGACTCTGTTGACCGCCGGGCTAATCTCAAGACTGCTTTCCCTCAAATCGTAAGGATGTCCGGACTATTGCTGGCAGCTGACGTGATAGCGACTTAAGCGCTGTTCGGCTTCGGACCCTGGCTGTTCTCTAATTCCGGGCGTGAGGTCAAGCTCTCCTTGAACATCCTTGCCGGGTCCATGGTTCTCTCCGCGGTAGGGGCGTGCCCTCCGCATGATGGCGTAAGATGACGTTAGCGGATCAATGTGTGAAGCGCGCTTTGCCCTTTCGAGCACCGCAAAGCCAGGGGCGATCTCACCAACGCCAGCGTCCCGGCAGGGACGTTCGCTCCCGCTGTTCGGCGGGAACTCGTTATCCTTTATGCAGGCTGATCAGCAGCATCCTTTGATGACCATTTAAATTCGCTACCATCGATCCACATCCGATGCAGAATGACAGCAAGTTTTCGGGCAACCGCAACCTTGGCTTTGCGTAGCCCGCTTCGTTTCGCAAGCCGAATGCCCCATCCTTTGAGTGCTGACCATTTTGCTACGCGTGTGAGCAGCACATTGGCCGCCTCGTAGAGGTAACTTCGCAGCATCTTATCGCCGCATTTCGAGATTCGGCCCGTCCAGTCAATTTCGCCGGATGCGTATCGGCGGGTCGTTAGTCCTGCGTAGGCTCCGACGCTTCGTGATCTCTTGAAGCGAGCGGGGTCATCGATCGTCGCAAGGAAGCAAAGGGCCGTGACCGGGCCGATGCCAGGAGCCGTCATGAACCGTCGCACCTGAGCATTGTTGCGAGCCAGCCGCAGCACCTTGCGGTCAAGGTCCACAATCTGTTGCTCGACGGCCTCGCGTGCCTTCAGCAATGGATCTACCGCGGCAAAAAGCTCTGACCGATCCCCGGCCAACTGCGCGGCACGCACAGCAAACATATTCATCTTTGCTCGTCCGATGACAAGCCCAAGATTCTTGAGGAGCCCCCGGATTTGATTTTCGATATCCCGCTTGATCTTGACGAGCAGAGCTCGACTGACGAGAAGGGCTTTGGTCGCATGACTATCGAGATCCTTGACGCAAACCTCCTTGTACCAACCACATTGCATGATACGCGCTATGCCAGCAGCGTCATTTCGGTCGCTCTTATTGATCTGCATCTTCAGAACCGCCTTCGCATGCCTGGCGTCAATGCAGATAACGGGTAACCCGATCTTATTCAGCTCGGTCCACAGCCATGTCGACGTTGCTCCGGTCTCGAGTCCAATCCGAACGACGTGTGGCGCGTGCAATTTGATGAATGTCGCGATCGCCTCCGGGTCAGACGTAACCGCCCCTTCGCGCTCGACCTTTCCTGTCCGATCGACGATGCAGATCGAAGTCAGTTTCAGTGACACGTCTAATCCGACATAGTGCTCCATTGCCTCTCTCCGTCATTGCAAGGCCCTGAGGTAGGCCTCGTCGAGTCCTGGAGAGCTGATTCCCAGAGCCTGAGTATGGCTCCGAGTCCGGAATTACCCCATGTGTGAAAACGCTGCGCTTGATGTGATTCGCGCGATATGATTCCCGCACGATTTGCGGGGGGTGGGATGAAGCGCTTCGTTGCGGAGGCGGATCGTGGGCAATCGATGCTATTGCCCGAGTGCCTCGATGATTTCATTGACGAGAGCAACCCTGTTCGCGTGATCGACGTGTTTGTCGATGCGCTCGATTTGGCCGAGCTAAGCTTCGAGGGGGTGAAGCCGGCGGCGACCGGTCGGCCGTCATACCATCCCTCGGTTCTCCTGAAGCTTTACATCTACGGCTATCTGAACCGGGTGCAGTCGAGCCGGCGGCTCGAACGAGAGGCCGGACGCAATGTCGAGGCCATGTGGCTGCTGGGCCGGCTCGCACCTGATCACAAGACGATCGCGGACTTCCGCAAAGACAATGGCCTGGCGCTCCGCAAGGTATGCGCACGCTTCGTCGAACTCTGCCGTGAAATGGGTCTCCTCGCGACGTCGAGCGTCGCCATCGAGGGCAGCAAGTTCAAAGCTGTGAACAACCGGGACAAGAACTTCACACGCGCGAAGGTGGAGCGGCGGCGCGCGCAGCTGGAGGAGAGCGTCGCGCGCTATCTGAGCCAACTGGACACGGCCGACCGGCAGGAGCCGAGCGAGGCGTTGGCCGCCAAGGTGACGAGGCTAACCGAGAAGCTGACGAAGCTGAGGGAAGAGATGGGCAAGCTTGCCGTCTACGAGAAGCAGATGCTTGCGTCACCCGATCAGCAAATCTCGTTGACCGATCCCGACAGCCGTTCGATGGCGACAAGCGGCCGGGGCTCCGGCACCGTTGGCTACAACGTGCAGGTCGCCGTCGACACCGAGCACCATCTGATCGTAGCGCACGAGGTGACGAACAGCGGCTCAGATCGGGCACAACTCGCCAATATGGCCAAGCAGGCGAAGGCTGTTCTCGAGACCGAGACGCTCGAAGCTGTAGCCGATCGCTGCTACTTCAATAGCCCGGAGATCCTCGCGTGCCACGAGGCCGGCATCACCGTAACTCTGCCCAAGCCGCTGACGTCGGGTGCCAAATCGGAGGGGCGCTTCGGTAAGCAGGACTTTGCCTATTTTGCCAGAGGAGGACGCCTATCGCTGTCCGGCTGGGGAGCGATTGCCGTATCGCTACACAAACGAAGAAGACGGCAAGATGCTGCGGCGCTACTGGACCACTGCCTGTCAAAGTTGTTCGCTCAAATCGCAGTGCACGACAGGACCAGAGCGGCGAATTACACGCTGGGAGCACGAGCATCTGCTTGAGGCTGTGCAGCAGCGCCTTGACGCAAACCCAGAAGCCATGCGTCAGCGTCGGGAGACGGTCGAGCATCCGTTCGGCACGATGAAGGCCCGCATGGGAGCGACACACTTCCTCACCAAAACGCTCCCAAAAGTAGCGACCGAGATGGCACTCTCGGTCTTGGCCTATAATCTTACACGGGTCATGAACATCGTCGGGGCCAAGTCACTGATCACTGCGATCGCGGCCTGAGACAGGCGCGGTTCCTAGCTTCCGGACCGATGCCCTTTGAAGCCGTTTTTACACGGCCAAGACCACAAGCTGACATGGCTTACGTGCCAATGTCGCTCAGCTTTGGGCGTTGGCATCGGCAAATCACAAGCTTGGTTGATGAGTCAAAGCCCTGGTTCAACCTTCTAGGCTTGTCTCTACTTTCCCCGCGGTACGCTTTACGGCGCCGGCCGCTTTCTTGGCTGCACGTTTTGAAGCTTCAGCCGAGTAGCTGGCCGCACGCTTTACGGCGCCAGCCGCTTTCTTAGCCGCACGCTTTACAGCTCCAGTTGCAGCTCCGGCCGAGTATTTGGCCGCACGCTTTACAGCGCCGGCCGAACGACGCGCCTTCTTCGCCGGATCGCGCACGAGGCGCCGGACTTGCTTGCGGCCTCGGGCGGTCTGCTTTTTCGCCTTTTTCGCCATTGCTGATCCTCCCACTTGAGGATGCTGATCCTCCCACTTGAGGATAATGCGAAGTCTCGCAGCGGGGTTCCTAAAACCGGAACAAACAGCAAGCGCGCGCCTCCAATACGCAACGTGTCGGCTTAAAGTGGAGCGTGGTGGTCGCCGCTGCCGCGCCGCTGTTCCGATTGGTAATCGGCCATCGCCTGCTTACCACGCGCAATACCGCGATACATGCCGGCGCCGCGGCGCTCGATCTCCGCATATGGGATTTCTTTGGAGGCGAGCCGCGCACGCGCGGACGGATTGAGAAAATAGATATATCGCATCTGGTAGCCGTCGAGCGGCGTGCCGTGACCCGACCATGAACCGCCGGTCTTCGCGAAATGCTCCGCGCGGTTCTTTCCGGTCACTTGCGTCATCTTGTGCGTGACCGAGCCGTCGGGCAGTCGCAGCAAGCTCTTGTTCAGCTTGATCCCGGTCAGCACGAAGCCGGCCGCGCGATAGATCGTCCCGTCGCCGCACTGACATCCATCGGCGAACGAGATCACCCACTCGATCTGCCAATAATGCTTCCGGATCATCCGCAGCGCGATCGAGAGTGCGCGGCTTTCGGAATTGCGCGGCAATGCCTCGGAGAACGCCAACCGGTTCAATTCGAGAAAGCCATTCCATGCGGTATCGCGCACGAGTCCGAGAATATTGCTCTTGTCCATCGAGGGGCCGAACGTCATCGCGCCTTCGAGCCGGCCATTCAAAAAGACGCCGAGCGCGAGGAAGGCATTGTTGACGGTCTTGTGGCTGTAGTGAAGCCGAATGATCAGCGCGTCCGCGTCTTTCTTCGCAATCGGCGCAACGCGGATTTCTTTAGCCTGTCCCATCGTCGATAGCTCCACGCAGAGCCGGTGACAGCGAGGCCGTGGTGCATACGCTAAAGATCAACGCATTGGCGACGTCGCCCGGCCCGATGATTCTGTTGCCGAACCGCCCGCCTTATGCCGGATTGCGGTATAGTTTCCTCCCAACAAAAATGGGAGAAAACCATGGCAAGTGCAATGACCTTTCCCTACAAGCAACTCAACCGCCGCAACATCATCAAAGGTGCTGCGGCGTTGGCCGCGACGGCGTCGAGCCTCAAAGCGGCCTCTGCGGCGACCGTGACGCCGTTGGGCCAAACGGGCGCTCCAACACCGGCGAGCGAGCCGTTGCCCTTGGGGCCGCTGCCCGGCGGCCGCTATCCGGACTCCCATCTGGAATCTGCCAAGAAAGGGCCACCATCGTTCGGGCCCCCCGATTTCCCGGCCTTCGCCGGCACTATGGCGGTTGAGCGCGTCGCAACCGGGTTCCGCTGGGCCGAGGGCCCGGTCTACTTCGCGGCCGGGCGTTACGTGCTCTTCAGCGACATTCCCAACAACCGCATCATGCGGTTTTCCGAGGACGACGGTCACGTTAGCGTCTATCGTCAGCCTTCGATGAATTCGAACGGCAACACCATCGATCGGGAAGGACGGCTGATCACTTGCGAACATAGCGGACGGCGGGTCACCCGGACCGAACTCGATGGATCGATCACGATCATCGCCGATAAGTATAACGGCAAGAGATTGAACTCGCCGAACGACGCGGTTGTCACGTCCGACGGTTCGATCTGGTTCACCGATCCAATCTACGGCATCGGCGGTTATTACGAGGGCGTCAAGGCCGAGCCCGAGCAGGAAAAGCATAACGTCTACCGGGTGGATCCGAAATCCGGAGACATCAAGGTCGTCGTCGATGACTTCGTTGAGCCCAACGGCATTGCCCTCTCGCCTGACGAGAAGAAGCTGTATGTCATCGACACCGGCTTCACCGACGGGCCGAATAATCCCTCGCATATCCGGGTGTTCGATCTCGATGTCGCGGCCGGAAAGGCGTCGAATAGCAAGGTCTTTGCGGACATGCCGAAGCCCAGCATCACAGACGGGCTGCGCACGGATACTGACGGACGCGTCTGGTGCTCGGTGGGCTGGGGCGATCCGAACGAGGACGGCGTGCGTTGCTATACTCCCGCCGGCGAACTGCTCGGCAAGATCCATATACCCGAAACTGTTGCCAATCTTTGCTTCGGCGGTCAGCAACGAAACCGGCTGTACATCTGCGGCTCGACGTCGCTCTATGCCGTCTACACCAGTGTGCAGGGCTCTATGAAGCCGTGAGGCCAGCAATATTCCAGCCAATCTTAGAAAGAGAGCCGCTCCCTCCGGGGCGGCTCTTAGGTTTTTCCCAGTCGTCACCATTGCTTGCGGCAGTGGCGCCCATAAGTCGCTCGTTTTACTCAACGCCAGGCTTCATCCTTGCTTTGGCATCAGTTTTGCAAAGGGAATTTGCAAAGGACAAACGTCGAACTTGATGGCGGCTCGTTGGTGCTGCCGTCATCCTCTTCGGCATTTTCGAGAGGCATTAATGCGATGATCGCGCCTGAAGAATCAGGAATACGAGACTGGATGATTTTTGTCGCCTCTATCTTGCCACTCGTTCTCGCCAGCCCCACTCTAACACTTCACAAAGCGGCCGCCCGGGATCTCGAGGGCCGATATGCAAACTCTCCCCTCAAACCCTGGTTCGACAGCCTCCGCTCAGGCAAAGGCCCCTGTTGTTCCGACGCTGACGGGACCGCGTTGGCAGACGTCGATTGGGAAACAAAAGGCGGGCATTATCGCGTCCGCATCGAAGGCCAATGGTGGGACGTTCCGGACGACGCCGTGATCAAAGAACCGAACCGAGTTGGCCGTACGATGGTGTGGCCGGTCTACGTGAGCCCGATGGGTGCTCCAGTGCGGATCGACATCCGCTGCTTCATGCCCGGCAGCATGACATAACGGATGGCCGCGATAGCTGGTCGGTACGGGGCATAGCAGAGATCGAGTAAGCCGCACCAATTGATGTCAATTGATGCGCGCTAGATAGTCGGCGCAGATCGCCACCAGCGCGTTGCCCTGTGGCGATCGATTGGGATTGCTCGCCTCGCGCGGCTTGGTCGCCCTGGCTATAGCGCGCTCGACGATCCCGAATTGCTCCCCGTACAGAATGAACGTCATGTCGCGGAATGGCGACCGATCGTCTGGCAATTCGGGCATCTGCTCCAACTCGCCGACCCCTACGGACAGCCGCGATAGTTCGTCCTCGGTTATGCCGGTCAGCGCGATCTTGAAACCGCCCTCCACGAGATCGGCCAATTCGAGCCGCAGCATCTCGTCATCCCAATCGCTCGCATCGGTCAGCCGATTATCGGCGATGACATAAGCGCGCTTTTGCTGATCGGTCCATCCGCGCGCCACGATGACGGGACCTCGGTAAATCCCAGCAGCTTGCCGGCGGCGAGGCGCCCATGACCGGCGAGAACCATGCCGTCATCGGCCGCGAGGATCGGCATGGTCCAGCCCCATTGCCGGATTGACGCGGCGATTTGCGCGATCTGCTCGGCCGAATGCCGGCGCGAATTGCGCTCATAGGGCCGTAAACGCTCAATCGGCCATGTTTCCACGGCCGGCTTGCTCGCCAGTGCATCCATTATTTGCTGCCTGAAGGGCGGTTTATAGCCCGGGAAAGCCCGTTTTTGCGAGAAACCAAAGGCCCAAAACGCCGCCGCGAAATATCCGCAAAGCGGGCGGTCCCGCGTACCCGCGTGGGCGAGGGCAGGCCCAAAGTACCTTTGAAAGCTTAGGAGCCGCCGGTCCGTCATCGAAAGATCACTGACGCCAGCGCTAACGCCAGCCACATGGCAACTACCGCGACGGTCGCTTTCAACTAGGTTGGCGTCTCGCAGGTAAGACCCGCTGAATCTGGTCGAAAATGACCCGATTCGGACCTCGGTACCGCGGTCTGCTATGTCCTGCTGATCAGGAAAGTCCGACAAAGTCATAGTCGCCGAGCCCCTGCAGAACTAGAAACACAGCGGAGCTGTCGCCAGCATTCGTGACTCGGTGCGGTCGACCAGGGCGTACAGCGTAAGTTTGGCCAACGCTAAGACATACCTCCTCGTCCGGATCGCGTGTCGTGACGCGGATTTTTCCACTAATTACATAGAAGGTGTCTTGCACTTCGTTGTGATGGTGCCAAGGCACGCATTGTGTTGGGCTGATCTGCATTTCGGCGATCCGGAATCCGGGTCTCGCCGCGTAATAGGATCGGCGTTCGACTTCGTAGATTCGGCTGGTATCTCTCACCGCTTGCTGCATGTCAGCGTCTCCCTTGCAGGCTCATTGCCCACCGACAGGGTTGTTGAACTGGATTAGTCCACCGGCTTGATGCGCGCGTCGCGAATGACTTTTGACCAGCGTGCTACCTCCGATTGGATCTGTGCGGCGAAGCTTGCCGGCGTATTAACGACTGGTTCGAGGCCCAATGAAGTCAGCCGGTCCCGGACTTCGGTCAATGCGACGATATCTGCTATTTCGCGATACCAGCGAGCGACGATGTCCTGTGATGTGCCCGCGGGGAACAGGACGCCTTGCATGAAGATCGACTCTTGATCCTCATATCCGGCCTCCGCCATCGTCGGAACCTCGGGAAGCAGTTTCGACCTCGCATTGCTGGTGATTGCCAGTCCGCGCAGCTTGCCTTCTTTGATAAAAGTGACCGCGGCCGGCAAAGAGATGAAGGCAATCGGAACGTGGCCGCCTACCACCGACATCATGGCAGGTGATGCGCCATTGAAAGGGACGTGCACAAGGTCAAGACCGGCAGCAAGTTTGAATAGTTCGCCAGCGAGGTGTGACGACTGGCCGGTACCTGCCGAGGCATAGCTGTATTTGCCTGGATTCGCCCGCACGAGGGCGACGAATTCCTTGAGATTGTTCGCTGGAAAGGACGGATGCACGATCAAGACATGCGGCGCCGCCGCAATGACGGTGACAGGCGCGAAATCCTTCACTGGATCGTACCGAAGCTTGGCGTAGAAGCTCGGGTTGAGCCAGAAGCTCGACGTTACGATGACGACCGAGTAACCGTCGGCTGGCGCGCGTGCCGCCACGGCAGTGCCGACATTGCCTGCACCAGCAGGAATGTTTTCGACATAGAACGCTTGCGCCCAACGTTCGGATAGCTTTGCGGCGATGATGCGCGCGACAGCGTCGTTCGGACCTCCTGGCGCGTACGGCACAATGATACGAACCGGGCGAGCTGGATAAGATTGCGACCATCCCGGACCGGACACAGTCTCAATAAAAGCGGCCGCGGATAGGCTGAGAAACGCTCGACGCGCAATCATTGTGGTACCCCGTGTTCGATTGGCCTCGGTGTACTGCGCCAGTGAATTCGTCATTGCGATCGTACGTCGGTGGGCTATAAGGAGAACCCGGTTTCTGCCTCTAGCCTTATAGGTGGCAGCTATGGCTGGCGTGACGATGGAATGGGAAAGCCGTCTCGGGCGCCGCCTGCGGGTGCGGGACCTCTACATCCTTTCGACCGTGGTGAAATGCGGCGGCATGGCAAAGGCTGCTCGTGAGCTCGCAATGACCCAGCCGGCGGTCTCGGATGCCATTGCCAATCTCGAACTCTTATTGCGTGTCCGGCTATTAGACCGTAGCCCGCGCGGAATCGAGCCGACGCATTACGCTGACGCGCTGCTCAAGCGCGCATCCACCGTATTTGACGAACTCAAGCAGGGCGTCCGCGACATCGAATTTTTGGCTGACCCAACTAGCGGCAATGTCAGGGTTGGATGCGCGGAATCGTTCATGGCTGGGTTATTGCCGGCAATTATCGAAAAGCTGGCGCAGCGGTATCCGAAGATCACGGTTCATGCGGACTACGCGCAGCACGCAACGGCTGAATTCAGAGAGCTTCGAGAACGCAACGTTGACCTAGTCATCGGACGGATTTCCGAGCCGTTCCCTCAGGATGATCTCACTACAGAGCCTCTCTACGAAGAGCGGTATTATGTCGTTGTGGGGGCTCAGAACCCCTGGGCGCGCTCCCGTAAAGTCTCTTTGGGAGATTTGGCGAATGAACAATGGATTCACATGCCGCCGAACAACATCATTAGCGATTTGATCTCTGCCGCTTTTGCGAAGCAAGGCGTTCCGGTCCCGCAGCAAAGAGTAGCGTCATTGTCGATGCACTTACGAACACAGTTGGTTGCCAATGCCGGCTTTATCACGATCATGCCCAATTCAATGTTTCAGTTTAATGCCAAGCGATGGGGGCTAAAGGCACTCCCGATTGATCTTGGGATCAAAGGACGAAACGTCTCAATCGTTACACTCAAACACCGTACTCTGAGCTCGGTGGTTCAGGTGTTCATTGAGCATGCGCGTTTGGCGTCTAGGCAACTAGGTCAAGAAACCAACTAGGCACTTCTGCGTCTGGCCCATCGCGTCGGTTCGCTGCTGCGCAGTAATTGCGTTGCTTTCGAACAGAATGACAGTTGTTTGTTAAAAATGGGTTTGGTTGGTAAATGGCAAGTCCTGATCGCAAACACGGCTCGCAGAACCGGGACGTTCCTTACCCCAGAGCAGCGCTGCCGAGGTAGTAGTCGAGAAGCCAAAATGTCCCGTAGAGACTCGCGACAAGCATCAACAGAATGGCGACGCCCATCAGCAACCATTCTCGTTTGGAGAAAAGATCGAAGTCCCACATAGGCCACCACCCTCGCAGTAGAACCAATCACCTTGGACCTGGTTCCACCGCCGGGCAACACGAGCTTATCCAAGCAGGTTCGGCTTCAGCCGCAACAGGCGCCATTGTCCGAGCCTGTCGACGAACCGAGCCGACCCGCCGGTCCGAGAGCCTGGCCGCCGCTAAATGATTTCCACGCCAGGATCGTTGCCTGGTACGGCAAAATCCGGGTTTGCAGGTGACGGGGATATACGGCGCTCAACGACGCCAGTGGCTATCAGCCACTCGTTTGCATTGAAGCTTGCAATAATTACAAGTGCATCCTGGTTGGGAAGCGCCTGCAGTCGAGCTATGAGCTCCTTGACCGTCATTGCGATTTCACCTGACGATAGGCTTGACGGACGGGAGATCATCGCCGCCCAAACCCGTTGCCCTGTTCCGCCTGTTGCGCAAGCTTCAGCCAATCCTCGGCAAGCCGCAACCAAGCCTCCTTATCCAGCGGACTCGTCGCCTCCTCCGCCAGCTCACGGCACTCCTCAGCTGCCTTACGGAACCTCTCCGCATTGGCTGGAGGCGACGTCATCGGCAGTCCCTCCCCGATTTGTACATTGGGGTGGAGGTTGTCGATGTGGGAACACGCAGTGCAACATCGCGGCCCGCCGAACTCAATGGTCCCGGCCTCGCCTCATTGCGAAGGCCGATCCGAAGTACAACAGGAGAGATCTCACGTGGTCCTGAGAGCTCCATTCATCCCATTGGGGTAGAACCCACCCTTATTAACGCCGGTCTGATCGGTCAGGTAGACGATATGCAGAACCTCTTGCGGCGTCCGCCGGAAGACAATCGCGTCTGGCGTTGAAGGCACAAAGTTGGCTTTGCCGTCGATCCTAATCCCCTCGTCTTCTTTTTCGGGGGTCCCATCGATCTTGTCCCGTGCATCCGATATTGCGTTGGCGGCATCCCAGGCCTTCTCGCCCATCGTGTACAGCTGGGAGCGGGCCATTCCCATATGGTAAGCCTCGACGGCGAGGATGCCGGCCGCTGCTTCCACGAATTCCTTTTTCTTCAGCAGCGGAGCCGCACCCGCATAGGCTGTCACGCCGACGTCTTCAAACAGCATGCCCCCGAGCAGAACCGACATGTCATCGGCAAACGGATCAAAATCGGCAGGCAATCCCGCAGCCTGAGCGGCGGCCTTGAAGCCCGCATCGAAGTCGATCGCCGGTCGTGAAATAGCGCTCCGGCCAAGCGTCTTGCGGTAGAACCGAACGTGGGCCAGCTCATTCCCCGCAATCTCTTCGACGAACTCGCGAATCGCCTTCTCCTTGAACTGGGCCTCGTGTCCCCCGACCACCCTTCCGGCATCGGTGCCGGCATCGGCGTCGCTGATACCCTTGCCAGTGGTGGCGCGCAGATAGAACTCAGCTTCCATATACTCCAGGTTCAGAGCGAAGGTAAAAATGTCCTCATCCTCGATGGCTGACCCTTTCGGGCCGATCCCCACGCCCGTCGTCTCGCGCTTCTTCTGCGCATAGGCAGAGGGCAGTAGCAGTCCGGAGAGCCCCGCGACCGACAGGCCGGCAAGCGATTGCCGCCGGGAAATACGAAATCCGTCCATGGCGTAACCTCCTCTGTTCTGATTGAGGGGCCGCGCCGTCGCCATAGCCATCGAGGGCGCATATTGGCGCGACCTCGGCACCAGCGCCTGATGCTCGGAACGCACAACGTGAACCGATCGCGCCTGTTCCTAGCATCGCACGGTGAGCACAGGTCCGAATACGTGCACTGCCGACCAGACCGGAGCCACCGCGGCGGTGGTCGCCAGACAGCGCTCTTGACCTAACGCCGGCATCCTTTGCCGTCTGTTTCCGATCCCGCATTGCAATTGGGAACTGAAGGTGGCCCGGTCTGTTTGGTACTTTTAGCCAAGCGGAGATCGCAGTGCGGCTTATTCTGATAGCGACGATTTGCTGGGCGTTGTCGTGCGGAGTCGCAACGGCACAGGCCGATTCGAAGAGAGACTTGAACTCGGCT